>JAYVHC010000156.1:0-2413 GCA_043771575.1 Planctomycetia bacterium | reverse complement strand
GGTGGTGCGCGGCAAAAAGTAGAAAAACAATGCCGAGAAAGCGATCGCGCCAATGCCTAACGGTATCGACTGAAGGATCCGGCGAAAGCTAGGTGTAGTCCGATTCTCAGGGCTCGATACCAATTTCGATTCGACGATGGCTTTTGGGCGTTCTGCACCCATAATCGACTTTACGAATCGCGCGACGAGGACTTCAAATAGCTTGGGCATCGGCACTTCGATATGCGGCGCGATCTGCACCAACGTCGCATAGCGGGAGAAGTGAAAAAGCGACGAGACCCACAGCAAAACGATTGGCAGCAGCAGAATGCCGAATAGTAAGTTATCGTTAACCAGCGCCGCGACCATGATTTCCAGCAGCAGGAAAATCGCCAGTTGCTCAAACACACGCAAATTTTTGCGCTGCATGAACAGTACCGCTTCGGGAAACACCAATAGCCCTGCAATCGCTTGCAACTGACCGCTTTCTGAAGCGATCGAGAACGTATTATAGGCATAGCTGCCGACTGCAAAGGCTGTACCGGTCGTCATGCCAATAAAGACGCCGAAGCGATTCAGAGCGAACCATTCCAATGAATCGACTATCAAGAAGCCCACCACACAAACGATCAAGATGAACAGAGGCAGGAAAACACTGCCACTACCGTACGACACCAGAGTCGCCGTGAGTACCGCAATCAAGGCGAAGTGAAGCGTGAGTATCGCTCTCAATTTTTTAACTTTGCTAGCATCCATGGACATCGCTTCCTCTCTTCAAAACGTGCGGCTGGATAACGTGCGGCTGGTTAAGTCGGCGGTTGCCATTGAAAGTAGGGCTCCAGTTCGCCGTTGGATGCATTTAGCCATCGAACTTGGAGGCGATTGAAATATCGTTGACTTAATCCGTATTCCAATTCCTGACGCAGTGCGGCAAATTGATCTGGGCGTGTACTGATTACCAACAGGACGGGGGTGCGCATGAGGCTCAGCCTGAGTTGGCTAACCGCATCCACCAAATTTGGCGCAGCACTCGGTCGGACCTCCGACAATCGATCGAGCAGATCATGTACCAAAACTACGCTTTGCACGTTCGGCAGCACATCTACTGATTCTCCCGCAATGGCAAAAGCAAGTCGGTCACGATCGCGACTGACTAACTCAGTCGCCAGGGTGGCGGCGAAGGCGATCGCCCGTTCAACCGCTTGACGTTCCGCTTCGCTTGGTTTGGTTTTCGGTTGATACAAGTCAAGCAAAACAGAGAGTTGCCGTCGTTGAAGTTGTTCGAACTGTCGCACTGACAATTCACCTCGCTTGGCCGTTGTTCGCCAATGAATCCAACGTCGAGAATCTCCGGTCTGCCAATTGCGAAGCCCATAAAACTCGCCTTCATGAACGCTCGCGCGCGGAACCGCTTTTGCATTGCCTTCGAGTTCCACATGGAGCAGCGAACGGCTGGCGGGCAACAACTTTCCTAAATGCGGGTGCACCATCAAATCAACTGAGTTATCGAGCACTCGCCAACCGCGTCCAAGCCCGATCGGAAACAGCGTAGAGATCGTCGTTGAACCGATGCGATAGCGGCCACGCTCGAGAAATCGCAATTCATAACGCGCCGAGGTTGATCGCTGCGGCTGGACTTCGTCGATTAATGCCACCCCTTTTTCCGTCAATCGCTTAACATTCGGTTCGACTTTCAGAAGTTGATCTTCGGCGAGCACCAACCATGATCCAAGCCAACGTCTAGGGTTGGTTATCTCTATCGAAACATCCGTAGGCACTCCGACCATCGTCCGCGTCGGAATACGCCGCCGAACTTTTAGACCTTGCAGCGTTCGCGTGTTGAATCGCCACTGCAAATTGAGCAGGCCGATCATGGTGCCCGCGAGCAGAATCAGCAGATTGATCTCCCGAATCACCGCCCCCACGAAGATAAACAGCAACACAAACAGAAAGTGCCAACCTTCGCGCGTCAATCGAAAACGAACAATTGCCAAATTCCGCGCGCGATCGCGTTTTCGTTTACGTCGCCATCGCTGCCAAAGCCACCCCGTATAGCTCTGCGAAGCATAGCTAGCTTGCGATTCCATGTTGGCGACAGGGGAAGACGTGACAGACATTCTGCGACTTGAAAAAGAGTGACGAGATGATCCTATGTATTTACCCCGAACTTAGCAGAATGACAGCATTCCAACAATTGACTTGGATTGTGAAGTCGCACCAAATTTGGTAGTCCTGCGTTCGCTTACTTGGCCGATAACGGATGGGGGTCGCAGTATTATCGCGAATGAGGGTTCCATGAGATCGGTTCGCTGTGCGTTGTTGATGCTGATCGCGTCGTGTGTTTCACTCGGCTCGTCGGGGTGCCGTTCGCCGCTTCGACCGCAATCGATTACAGCTTGGCGGGTCTACGAATCACCACAATTGTGCGAAAACG
>JAYVHC010000155.1:0-4963 GCA_043771575.1 Planctomycetia bacterium | reverse complement strand
TATCCGGCGGTTGGCCTTCCGTTTGGAATTCAAAATCGCCGCCCATTCCAATCAGTTCAGTGAGTTGACGCGTAAGTTCGGTCTCGTCAACGATTGGTCCCGAACTTTCCCTATTCGACAAATAAACGGTGGCTGGCGGAATCGATTCTTCTTGAACTCCTAGATTATCGAATTCAATCGCACACGCCGCTTGTTCACCACTGGATTCGAGTACCACAAAGTCGATATCTTCGGGTTGAGGCGAAGTCAACATTGCTTCATGAATGATCTGGTTGAAATAGCTTCCTGCAGCCAACGAAGTAACGATCGTGCCGTCCATCAAATTCAAATGCAGCTGAAGATTGTGCCACTCGTGGGGCATGATTTTGCCAATCCAGGCTAACTTATCGCCACTTTGCAATGAGACCGATGCGGTGTCGATCTGCACCACCAAGGCAGGTGAGTTCGGATTGGAACCGATCCAAAAGCGATGAACACCAGTCGCTTGCGAACTCTGTTCGAGGCGAAAATCAAGATTCAAACTAAGCACGCGGCAGTTGTTGCGATGGCGGCGTGGATAGAGCGACTGAGATATCCGGTAGGGGCCTGCACCCGCAGCGATGCTCGCACCGACTTTACCCCGGGCGTACAGGTTTTTGTAGGGACCCTGCGCCGCGCTGGTCACCGCAATCTTACCCTCATAGAGCCAAGGTGGGACGAGCACGCCGTTGCTGCCACCTGCGGCAGGAGCTTGCATTTCAAAATCGCCATCCATATCGTTCAGCGAACGCAGGATCGCTGATGGTGTCGATTGCTTACGTTTCTCAAGTGAAGTCGTCAACGACGCGACACGTTGATCAAAGTCTCGCCACTTGGGTAACGCTTCCGAGGGTGGCAGGAGCGGTGCCATCGAACGCACTTTTTGTTTCTGCTCTGAGCCAGGAAACGAGTACCTGCTACTATCAAAGATTGCATACAGTCCGTAATAGTCGCGCATGGAAACTGGATCGAATTTGTGATCGTGACAACGCGCACAACCTAGGCTTAAACCCAAAACGGTCTGCCCCAAATTGTCGATCGTGTCTTGGATCGTCAAGTGATGGTAGTTCTCCGAATCGAAGCCAAATCGACGCGAGATGGCCAAGTACCCGGTTGCAGTTATTTGTTCTGCATAGCGATCGCCCGCTGTCTGGCTTCCCGCTGTCTGGCTTCCCGATGTCTGGGTTGCCAGAACGTCGCCAGCAATCTGCTCTTGGATGAATTGGTCGTAGGGTTTGTCTGCGTTGAAGGCGTCGATAACGTAGTTTCGATATCGCCAAGCTAAAGGGACTGGATAATCGGCGGTCTCGCCCGCGGTGTCCGCGTAGCGCACTACGTCCAGCCAATGCCGCGCCCAACGTCTACCATAATCTTTGGAGTCCAGCAGTCGATCGACCAGCGTCGCGTAGGCTGTTGGAGAAGTATCTTGTTCAAAAGCTTCGACTTCCGCGGGCGTTGGCGGAAGCCCTGTTAGGTCGAAGGTCGCTCGACGAATCAGCCTGTTCTTGTCGGCTTGAGGCACGTGATCGATTCCAAGCGTCCGCTGTTTATTGCGAATGAAGGCATCGATCGCACTTTCAGAGTTGCTTACTCTAGGCGGTTCGGCCACTCGAATCGGTTCGAAGGCCCAATGCTTGCTACTTTCGAATTTCTTGAAATTGGCGGGCCAATTCGCACCTTGGCGAATCCAGTTTACAAATGCAGCCACTTGTTCTGGCCGTAGAGCTTGATCGACATCCGGCGGCATTGCCGAAACATCGGCGTGACGCTCAATGGCTTTTACGAGCAAGCTCGACTCGGGCGAACCAGGTACAATCGCCGGACCGGAATCGCCGCCGGCCAGCAGCGAGTCGCGAGAATCGACCCGCAGTTCGCCGGAGACTTTCGAATCGCCATGGCAGCGAAAACAGGTTTCAACCAGCACGGGACGGATATGATTCTCGAAGGCAGCATCGGGTTCATCCGCAGCGGTTAAATCTACCGAAAGAAGGAGCGACAAAAAGACGATCAGCGTTGACTTCGCCGCTGCCAGCAGGCCGCTACTTCGTAGTTCTCGATCGCCGTTTCGCATCCACAATTCCCTTGGACATGTACATTTTCCGCAAACAATGACCGCCCCACCATTTTACCAAAATGCCAGCGTAGTAGATAACGTTAAATTGGTTCATTCTGGAATAACGTGCGCATATTGAAACTGACTTTGCGTTGGTGGGTCGCTCCTGCCGGGCCTGCCGGGTGCGACCCCTTTTTGAGACAAAGCCTAAATCCGGATGAACCGTAAAATTTCCGGTAAATCGATAGAATGGGGGAATTTGAATGCGAAAATTGGAACTGTGGGCCAATCGCAAGCTGGAAGCATACGCCACTTTAAGTTGGCTATACTTGACCTGTCAGATTGAGATTAGGCGTGAGCCTACATCTGCGTCTGGCATATTGGGTCGAATCCTATGCGGCGGCCAGCTGTTGGCTAACATGACCGAAAAATGCGGCGAACTCGGGGCTTGAGCGATGCGCGGCGCAGCGCGGCCAAGGCAATGGGTTGGCTACGATTTCAGCGATCTTCCCGCCACCAAAGATCGCAATTCGGTGACTCAAGTAAATAGCTTCGGCGATGTTGTGCGTTACAAACAGAATCGTGCGTTGACGCTCTTGCCACAATTCCAGTAGCAAGTCATTCAAGCGATTGCGCAAGATATCGTCGAGCGCTGCGAAAGGTTCGTCGAGCAACAGAATCGAGGGATCTGTCACGAGCGCGCGTGCGATCGAAGTTCGCATGCGCATACCCCCCGACAACTCACGAGGAAATTTTGC
The DNA here is from genome assembly GCA_043771575.1 of Planctomycetia bacterium. GTDB lineage: Bacteria > Planctomycetota > Planctomycetia > Pirellulales > Pirellulaceae > Aureliella. Next base: position 2,134 of record JAYVHC010000155.1, on the reverse strand, counting down.
ATAATCTCGCTCGGCGAGCCCCACGGCAGCCAGCGCGGACTGGACGGCTGCTTGACTGCCATCTCTTCCGCGATTGCCGAGTTGGAGCGGCAGGACCACGTTTTCAGCAACCGTCCGCCAAGGCAAAAGCGTCGCATCTTGAAAAACAAAGGACAAATCACCCGCTCGTCGGCTGGGTTTCGAAAATGTCACCTCCCCCGCTGAAGGCGAAACCAGCCGTGCGATCGCTCGCAATAACGTGCTTTTTCCACACCCCGAGGCGCCAAGAAGGGCTACGATTTCACCGGCCGCAACGTCCAGCGAAAGGCTACTGAGCACGGTCTGATCTCCCAGCCTAACCACAAGATTGCGGATGCCAATTCCGGTCGCGGCAGCGGGGGACACTACGACCGAAGCGTTAGTCTCAGGTACACGATTTTCGGCTCGTCGGGCTGTCGGTGTAGGCTTATTAGATTGCAAAGTGTTCGCGTTTTTCAGGTTGGGTAAGTGATTTCGACGCGCCCCCAAGTGTAATTGAATTCGCAATTCAACGTAGGCCGCTTATGCTTCTTGCGGCGTAGGCATTAATGGTCACGCTGGGCTGGGTGGCACGCCCAACGTTGATGACTGGGGCGAGCCAGCTACAATGACTTGCGGCGAAGCCGAAATCGCTTTCCTCGCATGATGATAAAACCCCCTCTTGGCAGAAAGTAATGCTGATGACTATTCGAGAACTGACAAGTCCCCTGGCCTCAAGAGCGATGTGCCTGGGACTGATTGCCTGCACATTTAGTATCACCCATGCAGCCGATGATGATGGCCCGACGTATTTGGATGCGGCGTCGGCGGGCAAAGACTTTGCAATCCAAGGTGAGTATGTTGGCGTGCTCGAGGGGGGGCAAACTTGGGGTGCTCAGGTGATTGCGCTCGGCGAAGGGAAATTTCATTGCGTTGGATATCCCGACGGGTTGCCGGGCGACGGTTACAAACCCCGTACTGCGAAGAAAGAAAGCGATGGAGCCTTGGATGGACAAATTGCCAAATTCAAGTGTGACGAATTCAAGCTGGAGATCGCCGACGGTAAATTGAAAGTCAGCTCGCTTGACGGTGACGCCCTCGGCACGTTGATGCAAGTCAAACGCGAAAGTCCGACTCTCGGACAAAAGCCCGCTCAAGGTGCTGTGGTATTATTTGACGGAAAGACAGCTGAAAGGTTCGAGAACGGCAAGTTAACCGAAGACAAACTGCTGGCAGCTGATTGCTCATCGACTGAAAAGTTCGGCGACCATTTCTTTCACATCGAATTCCGCACGCCATTCCGTCCGTTGGCGCGAGGTCAGGCGCGCGGCAACAGCGGCGTGTATTTGCAGAGTCGCTATGAACTGCAGGTTCTCGACTCTTTCGGTTTAACGGGCGAGAACAACGAGTGCGGTGGCATCTACAGTATCGCCAAGCCATCGGTCAACATGTGCTACCCACCGCTGAGTTGGCAGACGTATGACATTGAGTTCAAGTCCGCCAAGTACGATGACGCTGGCAAAAAGATCCAGAATGCTCAAGCGACCATCAAGCACAACGGCGTTACGATTCAAGACAAACTTGACCTAAAGGACGGCACACCTGGTCGTTTGCCCGAAGGCAAATCTGCAGAAGGCATCTATTTGCAAGGTCACGGCAATCCAGTCGTTTACCGCAACATTTGGGTCGTGAAACGCTAAGCGGCTATTGCTAGTTGAGTTGCTTCGAAGTACATCACTTTAGGTAGAGAAATTGGGACGAGCAACATCAAGGCTTGATTTACTGTGGAATAGGAACAAATAACCGCAGCCAAGCTGGCATTAGCGGCAGGTGCTTGCGTCGCCGCTGGCTACCGGTTAAACGAAATGCAACAGCAATCGCATCGTCAACTGGGCCGGTGGTTTTCCAGTCATCGAAGGTTTTTACACAAGGTTAGAAGCAATTTGCAAGATTTGAGATATGAGATTTGAGATCTGAGATTCGCGAAATAAAAAAGCTTTTGCTCCCTCGCTCTGGTACTCCGGGGAGAGGGCTGGGGTGGCCCGACGAATCGGTGTTAATTTGCTTGAATTATGTGGCACACTGCAGTGATTTTGACTCTCGGTAGGCAGCGTTCCGTCGGGCGTTTAGGGTTTTT
>JAYVHC010000154.1:0-4731 GCA_043771575.1 Planctomycetia bacterium | reverse complement strand
AGCAGCAAGACTTGAATAACATCTGCTACCTCATCGGCGACATCAGGAAACTGCCGCGCATACGCGCTGATCGATGGCCGTTCGCCTCGTCGATAGCGTGCCAGGAAGTCTTCGGCCAACCGATCAATTGGATCGTGAGGAATTTTCGATTCCGGCGTCATATTCGAAATTCGCTCTCCGAGCCGAATAGCTCTTTCAAGACAGCCAGCAGCTTTCGCAGGGCACGGCCATAGCGTGTACTGGCAAGTCCTTCGCTGATGTCCAATACCTGGGCCGACTCCACTGTGTTTAGTTGCTCAAAGTGCCTTAAGGCAAGAATCTCCCGATCCTTGGGATCAAGAGCATCCAACGCAGCATGGAGCCGGACTTGTAATTCCTTTCTCTGGAAAGCGGAACTCGGTGAAGTGATCGTTCCCGACAACATTTCCGCGAGCGCAGCGACGTTAGGGGCCGTCAACAGATCACCGACAATGCGGTCTTCGCTCGTGATTGACCGCATTTTGACAGTCAGGTGTTTGCGATGCACGATCATCAGTTGTTGAAGCGTGAGGAAACGCAGCCAAAGGTAAAATGGCATTTTGGTTTGTTGCTGAAATTCGCTGTAGCGTTTGACGGCTTCGACGCAAGCCTCTTGAAGGACGTCGGACGGATCGACTCGTCCTTGCAGTCGGCGATCCATGCGACATCGGATCATCCGATTCAGCTTGTCTCGATGCTCGTTCAGCAACAACCCCAATGCTGGGCCTGAATCTTGCGATGTTTTGTTCGTCATCATGGACTACTTGAGTCAACGCCCGCTAACCGGTTGTTAGGGCATTGAGGCAGACAGAAATAAGGAACTCCGGTTGAGTCTAGACCAAGCAAGACAAGGCTGTCAAATTATTTCGTCAAACAATCCTTTTTGTTTTGGTAGCTTCGCAAATAAGTTTTCCATCACCGTTCGGTCGTCTTTGTTAAGCGATGTGAGATGGAAATGAACAAACCAGTTTCTAGCTCCTATATTCTTCAAGTACTTTTCAACGGACTGCCCGATTGACTCGTCACGCCACTACTTGCACAACAAGATACCTATGCCAGACGCAAATCCGATAATGCAAGCTTCCGTAGTCTCTTGCTGTTCAGCTCGACTTGTTATAGACATGATGTTAGATCGCTCGATAAATAGGTCGCGTTACTAATTCGGCGTTCCGATTGTACTAGGAAACTCTCATTCAATCGTTTTCAAGAAAAAACGCCGAACAACTGTTGCAAAAAAGCAACATGGAAATGCACTCCCTCAAAGCAGACATCGAGGGCATACATCATGAACCACGTCGAGTGCTATGAGCCGCAATGGCCGCAATTCCCCCTTCGGCTCCTCGTCAAACAAAAAAAACAGTCGCCCGAAGCCACGGGATTTAGAAGTTTGGGAGTAGAATCTACCATAAGCTGTTCCAACTTAACCTCGCAATGCTTGATCGATCCATGTTAAATGCAATTCATCCCTGTTGTATCGCTTTGTTTTTGGGGGCGGCAACGACGAATGCTCTCGCAAAAGTTGATTTTGCGAGCGAAGTACTGCCAATTTTGAAGTCGCATTGCTTTGACTGCCATAGCTCTAAGAAACATGAGAGCGGGTTCCGGTTGGACGTGCGTGACATCGCGTTCAATGGCGGCGACTTCGGCGAAAAAGCCATAGTGCCTGGCGACGCCGCGAACAGTCCGCTGTTTCGATACGCCAACGGTGACGAGCCGGACTTGCTGATGCCACCCAAGGATTCTGGAAAAGAGCGATTGAATACGGGGGAATTAAATACATTGCGAGCGTGGATTGATGAAGGAGCAACTTGGCCTGACGAACTTGCAGGCAAAACTCAGCAATCGCATTGGTCGCTGCAACCGTTGATAAAACCTGTTGTACCAATGGCGGATGTGAATCCAATCGATGCGTTCGTTCTCGCAAAACTGGCGGCGAAGCAGCTGGTGCCTTCGCCTGAGTCAGATCGCCCTACATTGATTCGGCGATTGAGTTTCGATCTGATTGGCTTGCCTCCGACCCCGGACGAGATCGAAGCGTTTGTTGCGGACACTTCGCCACAGGCGTACGAGCTGCTGGTCAACCGCTTGCTCGAATCGCCGCACTATGGTGAACGTTGGGCGCGGCATTGGCTGGATGTCGCGAGATATACCGAGAGTCAGGGGTTTGAATACGATCGACTGCGCGACAATGCATGGCACTATCGCGACTATGTGATCAAGTGTTTCAATGAAGACAAGCCGTACGACCAGTTTATGAAGGAACAGATTGCGGGCGATGTCATGGAACCGGTGACCAGCGATGGCATCGTAGCGACCAGTCTGCTTGTGTGCGGGCCTTACGATCAAGCTGGAAATGCTCAAAAGAATGCAACGCAGCGGGCTATCACGCGCGAAGATGAACTTGAGGACATGATAGGAGTCGTCGGCCAAACTTTTTTGGGTCTTACCATCAACTGCGCCCGCTGCCATGCGCATAAGTTCGACCCGATTTCGCACGAAGAGTATTACCAAATCAAGTCGGTCTTCGAAGGTGTGAAGCACGGTGAGCGTTCGATTGCAAGCGCGGGACAGGCAAAGACGCGCGATGAACAGCGAAAAGCGTTGCAACAAGCAGTTGTGGTAGCCACTGAGCGAGTCACGACAATCGAAGCTGTAGGCAGTGAGTTGGCGGCAAAGAAGCGTTCGAATGAAGCGAACGCGTTTGGACCAGCCCCGTTTGTACAGTGGACTTTTTCAGTTGATCAAGCAGCAGCGTTGCAGGGCGAATTGCTGGGTGGCGCCATGATCGAAGGTGGTTTGTTGAAGCTGAGTAAGGAGGGTGCGTATTTTAAGTCCGCTCCGTTGCCAAAAGATATCCGCGAAAAGACGCTGGAAGCTTGGGTATCGCTGGCAAATCTCGAGCAAGGCGGCGGTGCGGCAGTCTCGCTGCAAAGCAGCGGCGGTCAGGTGTTCGATGCGATCGTCTTCGGCGAACAGCAACCCAAGAAATGGATGGCTGGTAGCGAGGGCTTCGTGAGAACAAAGGACCTCGCGGCACCCGATGAGCAAGCGCCAGCGGGGATATTGGTACATGTTGCAATGGTCTATCGCGGCGATAACAGCATAGCGTTTTATCGAAACGGTGAACCTTTTGGAAAATCCTACAAGCCCGCGTCCCCGTTACAGACATTTCGAGCCGGCGACGCCCATGTGTTGCTTGGTCTGCGCCATACCGGCGGCGGCCGACCCTGGTTAACAGGCAGTATCAAACAGGCCGCCCTTTATGATCGCGCGCTGTCTGATGACGAAGTTCTCGATTCGTTTCGATCCGGTGGAAACTCGCTGGCACTGTCAGAGATTCTTGCCTGCCTAACGCCAGAGCAACTTGGCAAACGCGAGGCGGCGCTCGCCGACGTCAACCGTGCTCGTGAAACGCTAGCGACTTTTGAGAAGACTACTGTGGCCATGTCGTATGTCGGAACTCGCGTTCAGCCGGAACCGACAAAGCGATTGAAGCGCGGTGAAGTCAATTCGCCCGCGGAAGTGGTTACACCGGGAGGGCTCGCAGCCATTCCCAATCTGAACGCCAACTTTGGGCTTGCCGCAGATGCTCCTGAAGCCCAACGCCGAATTAAGTTTGCTCTATGGCTCGCTGACCCTCGCAATCCCTTGCCGGCTCGCGTAATGGCGAATCGCATTTGGTACCTCCATTTTGGTCAGGGCCTCGTCGCGACCCCCAACGATTTTGGATCAAGCGGCGCTGCGCCCAGCCATCCGGAATTGCTTGATTGGTTAGCGACGCAGTTTATGGACAGCGGTTGGAGCGTCAAAGCGTTGCATCGCTTGATCGTCAACTCGGCAACCTACAAACAGTCATCACAATTCAATTCCATCGCAGCGGCCATGGATGCAGACAATCAATGGCTGTGGCGCTTTGCCCCTCGGAGACTGGAAGCCGAAGCAGTCCGAGATGCGATGTTGGTCGCGAGCGGACAGTTGAATTCAGCGGCGGGCGGGCCGAGCTTTCGTCCCTTCACAACGACTGAATTCAACGCAACGTTTTACACGCCCATCGATCGTGCGGAACCCGAGTTCAATCGGCGGACGGTGTATCGGATCAATGTAAACAGCGGCAAGGATCCGTTGCTCGATTCGTTCGATTGCCCCGATCCAAGCGTGAAGACACCGCGACGTGGAGTAACCACGACTCCCCTGCAAGCACTTGAATTGATGAATAACGCTTTTGTGCAACGCTTGTCGGCGAATCTTGCCAAACGTGCGTTGCAAGCGGCTCGCAATGACGTCGCAGGCGCTGTGGATCAAGCGTACCTCTTGACACTTGGTCGCAAACCAAGCCCTGACGAAGCCTCGCGGGCGATTGCGGCCGTGCAAGAGCGCGGCCTAAAGAATGTTTGCTGGGCCCTCCTTAATTCAACGGAGTTCATTTATGTTCGATAGCAGCATTCCCCTGCCACGCCGCCATTTTCTGTGGAATTCTGGTGGCGGGTTGGGTGCGATCGCTTTGGCTTGGATGCTAAATCGTGATGCGTCGGCCGCTGATCCGACTGCCAAATCTGCGATCCCGCCGCACTTTACACCCAAAGCAAAGCGCGTTGTCCAAGTCTTCTGCGCAGGTGGGGTCAGCCATCTCGACACCTTCGACTACAAGCCTGAGTTGGAACGCATGGACGGCCAGTCGATGGAGGGCAAAGGCGAGAATCTCGGTTTTTTCGG
>JAYVHC010000153.1:0-3427 GCA_043771575.1 Planctomycetia bacterium | reverse complement strand
CGGATGAATGTGGCTAATAACAAAATCGCGATCATTGCGTTGCAAGGCACCGGCTACTTCATGCAGCATACGAGTGATCTTTTCTTGATCCGTTTCAATATGCACGCTCAAGACGATCAAGCCGAGCGTCAATAGCAGCAGAACGAGGGCCATCCAAGCTGCCGCTTTGTGACCCGTTTGCGTCCATATGAAACCGGCCAGACCTGCGGCGCACAATCCGCTGATACCAATCAAGATGGGACTTTCGAGAATCAATTGAACCACAATTAACTCACTGTTATGTGACAATGCTGTGAAGCATTTTCGTTAGCGAATTCGGCGAGTCGTTAGACTACAGGTACTTCATGGTCGCATCCGGCAGATGCGACCCACGGTGGGGCACTCTTGCCGAGTAGTTCGATGAATCTTTGGTATTGACACGCAGTCTGAGTTGGTTGAGGCTGTGCGTCGGTCGCGTCATACTCACTCCTGCCCAACAAATTGTTCATAGGCCGCTTGCGCCTTGAAGCCCGATTCCTGTGCCGATTCGTGAACGACTACGGCGTAGCCTATTCGCAATGACTCGCCATTCTTGACAATTACTTCCTGCTTATCAGCCTTTGTAAATGCGTTCAATCCGAAGGGATTCATGGCGACGAATCCGTAATCGCGGGCGTGGCTCCAGGATTGCCGAAAATTCTTGGGGGAAGCCATCAGCGTCATGCCCACCCAATCGCCATCAAGCGGGCCTGCATAGTCGCACCAACGTGCGGTTTTGCCCCACACCTGTTCACCATTGAGTCGACCTTCGCTATCCAGTATTCGCCCGCCAAGTTTTTTCTCTACGGCCAAGGGCGTGGCGACTCGAATGCCAAGTCCCATCTCTTCTTGATCCCCAAAACTTACGTCACCATCGGTGGCTCTGAATTCGCTGGCGATAGAAAGCGTATAACCTGCATCGATGGTCCATATTCGAACTTCGCATTCCTGCGCACAGACAACTGCATTAGAGCCGACCGCGAGGTAGTGATTGAGAACCTTGAATTTGCCGACGCCGGTATTGACGCTGGGCGATTCGAGAAATTGAACATGCAGCGTACGAGCTTTTAAACGCCAATAATCGTGACCATTGATGTCTCCGAACGATAACCAAATGCCAGGGTGCAGGTTGGCGTGATCCGTTTTGTCCACACCTTCACGCGGTGGATGGTTTCGCGAGACTTGCTTGCCTGACAAAGCTTTTATTTGGGCAAAGTACGGCCGTGAAATATCGCTATCGGCAAACACGTAATCAACGACTTCTTGGTCACCGATGTAGACCTTTACTTGTCGCTCTTCGGTTACAAAGCGAATCGCAGGCTCCGCTGCCAATTCGATTCGGGCTAGGCCGCTGAGCGTCAACGACAAAGTCAAAACCTGCATCAGTGGTTTCACGTGGCCACCTTCGATTTACTTTCAGCGGGTCGACTCCAGTGATCGCGATAGGTGCGCTCAAGTAATTGCTTTGATTCATCGTCACCGATAACGGTTTCCAGTTGGGGGTCGAAACGAAAACTGCGCCCGACTCGACAGGCGAGATTTGCAAGATGCGGTAGGCTCGACGACAAGTGACCCGTCAGTGCGTTCGCATTGAGTGTAGCACCACTGCGGATCGCGTCGATAAAGTTCGTTTGATGCGGTTGAATTCCCGCTGATTTCATTTCTGGCAAATCGATTTTCAGCCGTTCGTCTTTTTCATTGAAGACTTCCACTTGGCCGCGTTTGGTCAATAGCATACGACCTTGGGTCCCCAGGAATTCATTGCCATTATCGATACCGTTTGGATGATAGCGGCTCCACAATCGCATTTCAAAAATGAGTTGACGCCGTTGACCAACCGAACCGTCTCCCGGGTATTCAAAGGCGGCCGTCATGGTGTCCGGAAATTGCTGGTCATCGTTATGGACATACTTGCCACCGATGGCAGCGATTTGGGATGGGTGTGTTTCAACACCCAGTCCCCAACGCGCGATATCAATTTCATGCACGCCATCATTGCCCGCGTCGCCGGTTCCAAAGTGGTGCCACCAATGCCAGGTGTAATGGTGACGGTTTTTTTGAAAGGGCAGCTTGGGAGCCGCTCCAAGCCATGTGTCGTAATCGAAACGATTGGGTGCATCGCTGGGCATTTCCTCGCCGATGGGTGGCCGAAATTGGACGTCCCAAGCCCGCGCGATTTTCACATCGCCGATCAGGCCGCCCTTGAGCAATTTCATGGCCGCTTGAATAAAGGGCGTCGATCGGCTTTGCGTCCCGTGTTGTACAATTTTGCCGGATCGCGCCGCAGCATCAACTAGCCATCGTCCTTCACGCACGTTGTGGGAGCAAGGCTTTTCAACATAGACATGTTTGCCCGCCGCCAATGCGAGCAAGGCTGCGGGAGTGTGCCAGTGATCGGGAGTCGCGATCGAAACTGCATCGACCGCTTTATCATCCAAGATCTCGCGTAGATCGCCGACTGCTGTGGCGTTCGGTGCGGTCTTGGCAGCGTCGGCTAAACGTTGTTCGTCAACATCGCAAACGTAAGCCACTTCGACATTCGGAATACCAAGATAGGAATTCAGGTGGCCTCGACCTTGTCCGCCGAGCCCGATAATCCCGATGACAACTTTTTCATTTGCCGCCAACAGTTGTCTGCCCGTAAGTGCCAAAGTTGTCGCTGCAGTTGTCGCTGCAGTTGTCGCTACAAAGCCACGCCGCATGATGTTTTGCATCGAGATTCCTTTGCGTCAATTTTGGTCGGAGGGTACTAAATCGGCATTCTCGGTGATCTCAGCCTTGGCGGGCTCATCTTGCTTAGGCTCAGTTTTCTCAGGTTCTGGGTTCTCAGGTTCTGTCGTATCGGACGGAATGTCGTTGGGTGTCTTCTTAGCGGGCGTGAGAACAATTTTGGTATCGTCGATCGTCAAGCGTTCGAATTTGCGTAGAAACTCAGCCGTTTTAGGGTCATTGTAAGCGTCCTTTGCCAAGTTTTGATTACGTAGACCTTTCATGAGATCTTCAGGTACAGGTTTCCCATTGACCTTGGCGTTATCGACAGTCACGATCAACACGCCGTTTTCGAGCGAAGCCTTCAGTGACATCGAGCCATTGAAATACCTACCTTTGCCAAGCGGGATAAATCCAGGCAGCGGGAAACTGGCTTCGCCGTTGATCTCGCCGTCTTCAATAGTGACGAACAGCTTTCCCTTCAGTTCTTCCTGGCTACTGATAATGGCGTTGATCTCGTCAGCCGTCAGGACCAATTGATCGGGGGCTTGCCCTTTTTCAAGGGCCGTCTTGAAGTCTTCGATGCGTTGCCTGAGCGCCGCAACTTCTTGGTCTGTGTACTCAACCGACTTAATTTCGACGGGCTGCGCGGAGGTATAAGCGTCAAGGTTACTCTTGTACAACCGATATCCGGCGTAAA
>JAYVHC010000152.1:0-3539 GCA_043771575.1 Planctomycetia bacterium | reverse complement strand
ACCCAACACGAACTCGCCGGTACTCCTGTTTCATTACCCGTCGTCGCAGCCAGCAGGGTTCGAGTACCTCAGACGCTCGGTGAAACTTGAATTCGGCTCCCTCACCGACCAGCAGCCGGTTGGCCGACACCCGATCCACCCGTGGGTAGCCGAAGTCCTGCCCAAAGCATTCCCTGATTGGCGTTGCGAAGTCGTTGCCTTAGAGGTGGAACGGAGTTTCTGGGAGAAGGCGACGATCCTCCACACGGAATACCACCGTCCGACCGACAAGCCGACACCAGCCAGGTTCTCCCGACATTACGCTGATACGGCGGCACTGGCCAAGCACCCGGCCGCGAAGAGCGCCCTCGACCGACACGACATCCGTAACCGGGTCGTGGAATGGAAGAGTCAGTTCTTTGGCAGTTTGTGGGCGAACTACGAAAATGCGAAACCAGGGACGTTCCGCCTCGTCCCACCGACCGAGCGGTTGCCTGCGCTCCGGAGAGATTACGAAGCGATGCGGGACATGTATCTCTCTGATCCGGCCAGCTTCGATGACATTCTCGCAACCCTTGCCGACCTAGAAAACCGCATCAACCATGCTGGCAGTGCATAGGGCATGTTCGGGCGGGCAGTCCAACCGCCGCCGAGATTGCCCGCCATTTTCTCGGGGAAAGCAACGCTGCAAGCGTCAATCCTGCTTCGACTTACCGTCACAAATCCGTCGCCGAAGCCCGGCTTCCCAGCCCTGGACTCCGACGATAAAAAGTTCAATAGCCGTCTTGTCGCCCCGACTAATATCAAATTGAGGCCGTTTGGCGATTTCGTCAAACGGCTTTTTCTTTATCAGTTGAACCGAGACACAGCGCCTATGGGCAGAGTGATCGAGGAACATTCTTGTGCAGCTGCGGGAATCGCATAGAATCAGTCTGCGGCTTGGCGGGCTAGCCGGTGCATGAATTCATTACAGGCAGAACAAAACTTGATTGTTGATACGCACGCGCATCTCTCCGATGAACAACTTGCCGATCGTGTTGAACATTGGATAGCCGAAGCTGCAGCGGTCGACGTCACCGCAATGTTGTCCGTAGGCACGACAGTTAATAGTTCGCGAGCTTGCCTGAAGTTGGCCGAGCGATTTTCAAATGTACGGGCAGCGGTCGGTATCCATCCCAATTACTGCTGTCAGGCGAGCGCAGAAGATTGGGCGGCGATTATCGAACTTTCCAAACACCTACGAGTCGCCGCACTCGGCGAAACGGGGCTCGATCGCTATTGGGACGATTGCCCATGGGACGTTCAAGTCGATTTCTTTCGACGGCATTTGCAACTCAGCCGCGAGACCGAACTGCCGGTGGTGATTCACACGCGAGAATGCGCTGAGGAAACTGTGAACATCTTGCGCGGCGAAGCCACATACGGGGCTCTGCGCGGCGTGATGCATTCGTTCACTGGCCCACAAGCCGTCGCAGACGCTTGTTTGGAACTTGGGCTGTATATTAGCTTCGCAGGCATGGTGACTTACAAGAACGCCGACGACCTGCGGGCGATTGCAAAGAGCGTTCCGGCGGATCGCATTCTCGTCGAGACGGATAGCCCCTATTTGACGCCCCATCCTTTTCGGGGCAAAAAACCGAACCATCCTGCCAATGTAGCTCACACCCTGCGATGTGTGGCTGAAGTGCGCGGCGAACCCTATGCAGCGTTTGCCGCGCAGACGACCGCCAACGCGGAACGCTTGTTTGGGCCCTGGTAGCCGCCGCACTGGCCACGCATCCAGATCGCGATCAGTCGCAGTCGGTCGTTCGTTGTAACTTCGATCAAATGCGTCAGTGCGGCTCTACACCGACTTTTCCGCATGGCTCGCAGGTCGCGACGCAATGAAAACAGGGACCGCTTGTGTTCCGTCATCCACAAAATCGTTACCGCCAGTTTGATCGCTTGCACTCCAGCGGGGTTAATGCGTTAGCGGACGCCTCCCAAATTGACCTTAGTCCGCCAATTAGAAGCATTGAAACCCGCCACTTCGTTTAGGTTCAAGATTAGCATCGTCGTCCCCTTGGGCTCGGCGCAAGAAACCGTCCGCCGACGGAGCGGCAGACCTACGCACACGCTACTAGCGCGACAATCGCGAATTCTGATCTTTACAGTATTTCAAGAATTCTTCAAAGTGTTTCAATCTACTTTACCAAAGGAACTCCATGAGCACCGCCAACGAAACCGTCTCACAGTCGCAACTTCAGGGTTTGGGATCTCTTCGAAGGTGGATGGCGCGTAGACGGATCGCAATCAGTATCACCTGCTTCACGACGCTCATCGTCTTCAATTTAGTGATTCTGCATCGGCATCCCAGCAATCCGTTGGCGATTTGGCAATGGAACAGCGGCTTCGGTCTGGCGTTGATCGTTCTTGGACTAGCCGTGCGCAGTTGGTCGGCTGGAACGCTGAACAAGCTTCAGGAGCTTATCACAGCCGGTCCCTATGCATTGACGCGCAATCCACTGTACGTTGGATCATTTCTAATGATGTACGGCTTTGCGTTGATTATGTCCGACTGGTTATCGATCGCTTTTATCGCCGGCCCGATGTCGGTTTTGTACTACTTTCAAGTACTCAATGAAGAAAAACACCTTGCCGCTTGCTTCCCAAATCAATGGACCCATTACAGCAGGCAAACCTCTCGGTTCGTTCCGTTCAAGATGAACTCGAACTGGCGCGGCGGTTGGTCAGTCGCTCAATGGCGTCGCAATCGCGAGTATCAAGCGATTTTTGGTGCAGCCCTGGGGCTCGTTGGGCTGATCGTGCTCAGCGGACTAGGTTGGTAGACGCGCGTGGAGCAATTGTCCCGTTTCTTGCAAAACGATTGGGACAATCGTTCTACACTAAAACCAAACGCTCATGCGTTCCGGCTGATTTCAATCAACGTAAAGAAACTCGCTGCTGTTGAAGAGTACATGGCAAAGGTCGGATAGGCCGTCGCCGGTCTTCATTCCTTCTTCAACAATCTCCTCAGCGGCCACTTGCTGGACGAATGCAAGTGCCCGGTCAAGTTCGATTTGCGTGGGCGCCCGTTGCAAACACCGCCAATACATCAATCTGATTTGTTGGGCTGGCTCGTTGGACTCTTGCCGCACGACTTGCGACAGGTGGTTGGCGAGCGTCAGCGGCCAGTCGAAATTCGCGAGCAACAAGGACTGAATGGGAGTTGTGGTAACATTGCGTTTCGCGACACTGGCATTGCCATCAGGCGCGTCAAAGGTCACCAGCATGGCGTGGGGCTTGTTCCGTTTTATCTTCGTATAAACGGAACGGCGAAAGCTCTCGTGTTCCGCTGCGGGACCACCCGCCGTCGAATCCATTTTGCCCGAGCAAACCAGCATTGCATCGCGAATCTGCTCCGCCTCTAATCTTCGACTGGGGTAATGCCACAGTAGGCGATTGGCCAAATCGGTTTCATTTCCGCGTTGAGCTTGTGTGGCATTTTGCGCCGCTTGGCGATAGGTGGATGAGGTCACAATCATTCGGTGCAGTTGTTTGTAACTGCGCCCATTGTCGAT
>JAYVHC010000151.1:0-17290 GCA_043771575.1 Planctomycetia bacterium | reverse complement strand
GCAGTCAATCATATTTGGAATCGGCACTTTGGTCGCGGACTCGTGCCAAGTGTATTTGATTTCGGACAGAATGGTAAACCACCCACTCACCCAGCTCTCCTGGATTGGTTGGCCGCAGAACTCATGGAACCTACCCAGCCAAGTGAGCTAAGGGGCAACGACACGACGGGACACTCGATTGAGCCGTGGTCAATGAAACATATCCATCGCTTGATTGTCTCGAGCAGCGTTTATCGTTTATCGACACAAATCGATGCCGAACAAATCGCAAAAGATCCGGACAACGAGTACTTGACGCGCGCCTCAGCGAAGCGGATGGAAGCAGAAATCGTGCGCGACTCGGTGCTTTATGTGGCGGGCAATCTTGATTTAGGCATGGGCGGTCCGGATATCGATTTTGACTTGGGATTCCAGAACCCGCGACGAAGCCTGTATTTCCGTCACGCTGCAGAAAAGGAAATGACCTTTCTCAAGATTTTTGACGCAGCCGCGGTGACCGAATGTTACCAACGCAAAAGCAGTGTCATGCCGCAGCAAGCGCTGGCGATGATCAACAGCGAGCTGACCATTACCCAAGCGAGGCGTTTGGTTCGCTATTGGAAAGGAGAGCCGCTCGAAGATGCGGCCTTGTACTCAATGGCAATGTTCGAACACATCTTGTCGCGGGCTGCGACGGACGATGAAGTAATAACCTGTGTGAGATTCTTAAGTGATTGTGCAAGTCGACCGGTACCAGCCGAGGTGGCTGCGAATTTGGACGACTTGAGCAAGCCATCCGCTGACCCTGTCACGCGTGCTCGGGAACAGCTGATCCATGTGTTAATGAACCACCACGAATTTGTTTCGATCTATTGAAATAGTCGACTGATAACAATGCTCGAATCACAACGACTGAGAGACTCAGATATTCCGCTGCAAGGGACTCCGATTCCAAAGACAAGGAACGCGCGGGGATGCACGGGAGTTTCGCGGCGATCATTTCTGACTGATACAGGCATGGGTTTCACCGGCCTTGCCCTGAGTGCGATGCTCAGCCGCGATCAAGCGCACGCTCAAACAACAGGCGAAGTTCTCCCAAGAATCGTCCGGCAGCCTCGCGCTCGCAGCGTCATTTGGATCTTCCTGTGCGGTGGTGTCAGTCACATTGAGTCGTTTGATCCCAAACCTATGCTTACCAAGTACGATGGTAAGAGCGCTGACGACACTCCCTACAAAGAACTTTTTGACCCACAGCGTGTCAATCAAAATCTGGTGGGCGTTAATCCCAACCATCATCCGCACAAGAAACTGTTTGGAATGCAAACTGGGTTTCAGCGGCACGGCGATTGTGGCTTAGCGGTAGGTGATTGGTTTGCAAACACAGGTACCTGTGCCGACGATCTCGCCGTAGTGCGTTCGCTTTGGACCATACACAACGATCATGGCACCCAGTTGACCTGGCACACCGGCCGCCATCCACGCGAAGGTGCCTTTCCAACGATTGGCTCATGGGTAGCCTACGGCTTAGGAACCATGAATCAAAACCTGCCGGAATACGTGGTGCTGGGTACGCCCACGGGTGATTGCTGTGGCGGCGAGTGGACGCATGGTGCTGGCTACTTGGGGCCTGAGTATGCAGGAGTTCGTTTGGACGTTGGCGACAAAGAACCGTTGCCGTTTGTGTCCTCATCCAAGTTCGGTGTATCTGCTGACGATCAAAAGGCTGAGTTCAGTTTGTTAGGAAAACTGAATCAGTTGGCTGGCATCGAGTATCCCGATGACGCGCAACTGCGGGCTCGCATCAAGTCGTATGAGTTGGCATTTGGAATGCAGATGGCCGTGCCCGATGCCTTGGGTCTGCAACAAGAGACTGCGGAAACGCTATCACTTTATGGAATGCACGACAAAGTTACTGAGCCTTTTGGGAAATTGTGTTTGACCGCGCGTCGCATGGTGGAACGAGGTGTGCGATTCGTGCAAATATTCCACGGCGGCGGTGGAGGAGGCGCTTGGGACGCACATGGTGAATTGAAGAAGAATCACTCGAGTTTGTCCTCTCAAGTGGATGTGCCGATAGCTGCGTTGCTCAAAGATCTTAAACGCAGCGGTCTGTTGGATGATACGATCGTGGTTTGGGGTACCGAGTTCGGTCGCACTCCGGGTGCTCAAGGTGCCGATGGACGGGATCATCATCCCAATGCGTTCTGTTCATGGTTGGCTGGGGGTGGTGTTCGTGGCGGGACGACTTACGGTGCCACCGACGAACTTGGGTTTTATGCGGCCGAGAACCCGCGGTATGTAACAGATATTCACGCGACCGTGCTGCATCAATTGGGACTCGACCCTCAGACCCTTGATTTACCCGATCGTCGGAGATTGGATATCGATCACGGACGACCGATCACAGAAATATTGAGCTGAATTTGAAGCGATTCAGGGAGTGTTCGATTGCGTTACTTGTACATCGCACTAGTCTGTTTGCTGGATTCCCAAATCGGAATTGCCGACCAGGGCGACTCGTCGACTAGCGAGTCTGTGAGGCAAGTTGCCAAGCTAACCGTTGAACCGTCCGAAGTGAAATTGCATGCAGCCAGCCGCCAGCAACTGTTGTTGATTACCGCTTACGCCAGCGATGGAGCGACCTGGGATGTTACGCACGATTGCCGAGTAATCATCGCAAATCCAGAAGTTGTGCAGGTTGATGGTAGCTTGTTGCGAGCCATCTCCGACGGAAGCTCCCGTGTTGAAGTCAGGTTGGGCGATCAATGTGTTGAATTGCCTTTAAAGGTCGAGGGCTGTTCAATTTCGCCACCGGTTCATTTCTCCAATGACATCGTTCCAACTTTTTCCAAGCTCGGCTGCAACAGCGGAGGTTGTCACGGCCGAGTGCAGGGACAGAATGGATTCAAGTTGTCGGTGTTTGGTTATGATCCCAAGGCAGACTACGAAGCCATCGTCGAAGAGGGGCGTGGACGTCGCGTTTTCCCAGGCAGTCCACGCAACAGTTTACTCTTGCTAAAGGCTTCAGCCGCAGTTCCACACGGTGGTGGAATGCGTTTACCAGAAGAATCTCTTGAATATGATCTGCTCCATCGCTGGTTGGATCAGGGCATGCCGGTCGGTAGCGACAACGCACCGAAGCTCGAGCGGCTGGAAATCAGTCCCCGCGAAAGGGAAATGAAGCCCGGTGGCGAGCAACAGATTTTGGCGACAGCTATATTCTCGGATGGTTCGCGGCGCGACGTCTCACACGCTGCTCAATATGCCAGCAATGCAACCAGCGTCGCTGAAGTCAACTCACAGGGCGTTATTCGTTGCGGTGAGCAATCTGGCGAAGCCGCGATCACTGTCAATTATATGGGGAGCGTTTCGGTCGTTCGCGTGCAGCGACCTCGCTTAAGCGGCAAAGCACACACGGCAATGCCGATACGCAATCGGATCGATGAGCTAGTTCAAGCTAAGCTGATCAAGATGGGACTGAATCCATCGGGTTCAACTGACGACCCGACCTTCCTGCGCCGTCTCTACTTGGATGTAATCGGAACCCTGCCAACGTCCACTGAGGTTCGCCACTTTCTTGCAGATACAAATCTGCAGAAACGATCTGCAGCGATCGAGCAGGTACTTCACCGCCAGGAATACGCCGACTACATGGCGCTCCGGTGGGCCGACATACTTTTAGTCGACAAAGAGAAATTGGGGGACCGAGGCGCTTTTGAATTTCATCGTTGGTTGCGTGAACAGTTTCTGCACAATCATCCGTATGACCAGTGGGTCCGCGACATCGTTACAGCTACCGGAAACTCGGGTAGAAGCGGCCCGGTTAATTTGTATCGAGCTGCTGATACACCCGACCTACTGGCGCGGACGATCAGTCAAGCCTTTCTCGGAGTCCGATTGGAATGCGCACAATGTCATCACCACCCGTTTGATAGTTGGGGGCAAGCGGATTTCTATGGTATGGCAGGCTTTTTTCAAGGATTGCAGCGCAAGCCGTTGGCGACGGATCGTACATTGCTCTTTCACGCCGGCGCTCAGCCAATAAGGATCCCGATGACGAATGTTCCCGTAACCACCAAGCCCTTGGGCGCGACCCTGGCGCCCGATCTTTCCCAGGGAGATCCGCGCGCGGTGTTGGCCGACTGGCTCGTTTCGCCAAAAAATCCTTGGTTTGCAAGAATGTTTGCGAATCGCGTTTGGAAACAATTGTTCGGACGCGGCTTGGTGGAGCCGGAGGATGATATGCGCATGACCAACCCGTCAACCAATGAACCGCTTCTGGATTATCTGGCCCAACAAGCGATTGAATCGCAATTCGATCAGAAAGCACTCATGTGGTTGATTTTGAACTCGCAAGCGTACCAAACGTCAGGTGTTCCCAACGAAAGCAATCATGACGACGATCAGAACTTTTCCCATTTCTATGCCAAGCGATTGCCGGCTGAAGTCCTGCTGGACGCCATCTCGCAAGCGACCGGCGTCGCTGAAGCCTTTCCGGGCCAACCACGGGGTACACGAGCGTTGCAGCTTTGGGATAACCGCTTGCCGTCCTACTTCCTTGAGATATTTGGGCGACCGCCAAGAAATTCCCCATGCGAATGCGGTCGCTCTAGCGAACCGACCATGGCGCAAGCATTGCATTTGACAAACGCCCCAGAAGTTGAATCGAAGTTGACCAGTGATCAGGGTCGAGTGGCGAAACTCCTATCCAATTACAGTTTGAATGACCAGGGACGACTGAATTCTGCAGATCGGGATAACTTGATTGAAGAATTATGCTTGGTGTCATTGGGGCGATCGGCCAGTAACAAGGAAATGAAGGTAGCTGAAGAGTTGTTCGAGGCGGCCGAACCGCGTCGAGCAGCCGAAGACTTCCTTTGGACACTGTTGAATTCTTATGACTTTTTGTTCATTCAGTGAAACAGAACAGGTAGCTAAGTATGTTGCCACGATATTGCGATGGAATGGATCGAAGAGGCTTTTTACGCGTCGGCTCGTTGGGCGGATTGAGCATGGCGCAGATTCTTCGATTACAGCAACTTCAAGCGCAAGATACTTCGTCGCACGCGCTGCCAAAGAAGGATGTCAACTGCATTTTCATTTTTGTTATCGGTGGTATGGCGCATCAAGACTTATGGGATCCCAAGCCGGGCGCACCCGCAGAGATTCGCGGTGAGTTCGCTCCGATCAACACCGCCGTGCCCGGCATCCAACTGACCGAGTTGTTGCCGAATGTTGCTAAAGTTACCGACAAACTCGCAATTCTTCGAAGCTTGACCCATGGTGATCCGGACCACACCGCAGGTTACCACGTCATGATGACCGGAGTTCATCCGGGAACTGGACCCGCATTTAATCGATTGACCACGAACAACAACGTGCACCCGTCGTTTGGTTCGACGGTGGCAAAGCTGGGACTCAATTCGGGTACTTTGCCACCTTACATTTCGATACCGAATTTTCTCAATAGCGGTGGACCGGCCTTTCTGGGCGCTAGCTGCGCGCCGTTCGTAATCGAAGCCGACCCGGCCTCTCCCGAGTTCGCGGTACGCGACATCGTGCTTCCCGATGGAGTTACCTCAGAACGTAGCCTTCGTCGACAGCACGCGTTGCGGGCCGTCAACGCTTTTGAACGTAAAGTTGAAATGATCGATCGCCAAGTTCAATCGTTGGATACGTTTTACGAGAAAGCATACAACTTAATGACGTCGCAGGCAGCGAAGGAGGCTTTTGACATTAGTCGCGAGTCGCCCGCAATGCGCGAAGAATATGGAATGACCAGCGTTGGGCAATGTTGCTTGATGGCCCGACGGTTAGTCGAATCGGGTTGTCGCTTTGTATCGATCGAAAACGGTCATTGGGATACACATCGCAAAAACGCCATGAGCCTTCGGGATCTGCTGGTCCCTCCGCTGGATCGGGGCTTGGCGGCTTTGATTAAAGATCTCGACCAACGCGGAATGTTGGATAGTACTTTGGTTGTGGTGGCCACCGAGTTTGGTAGGACACCGCGGATCAACGAAATGGCTGGACGCGATCATTGGCCAGCGGCCTTTTCGGTAGTCATGGCTGGCGGTGGATTGAAAAAAGGACTGACCATTGGTGCGACCGACAAACAAGCAGCTGCGGTCGTCGATCGTCCGATTACTCCTGCCGATATGGCGGCAACCATTTTATCCGTATTGGGAATCGATCCACAGACTGTCGTACACACTCCCGTCGGCCGTCCGGTGCAGGTTGGCGGCGGCGGAATTCCCATCGCTGAATTGATTTAGTTTTGCTCGCTTACGTGGGTCGCTCCTGCCGGCAACGTTGAAAAGCATTTTGAGGCGGCACAAAGTCACTCACGGCAAGATTGCCCCACGGTGGGTCGCATCTGCCGGATGCGACCGTGCAGTACCTTAGCCACGACACTGCAATTGTTCCACAGTCAAGAAATGCGTCACAGCGAACCTTTGGTTTTCCTCAAAATGAAACTACTTTCAACCCTTGTTTTCACCTTGTTGCATGTCGCGTTAGCCAGTCTAACGGCGAGCGCCCAGCAAGTCCCATCGGACCCAACGAGTTCGCACATTTTTCCGGCCGGTGGTCAGCGAGGAACCCAAGTGGCTGTGCGAGTTGGCGGAGAGTGCTTGCCGCCGTTAACTCGATTTAAGATTTTCGGAGAAGGTTTGACCTCGCCTGAGTTGTTGGGATCGAAGTTGACGTCTCAAGGTGATGCGTCGCCCCGACGACGACCGGGCGAAGTGCATATCTATTACCCCAAGGAATGGAATCACCTTATTGATATTGGATCCGATGCCGCGCTCGGCATGCATCTGTGGCGGCTTTCGTGTGCTCGCGGTGGAACTGGGGGCAGGCCTTTTATTGTTGGCGATCTACCGGAGTACATCGAACGCGAATCAAACTCGACACTTGAGCGCGCGGAATCGGTAAACCTCCCTATTACCTTGAACGGACAGATCGATGGCGAACGCGACTTAGATTATTTTCAGTTTGAGTTGGCCAAAGACGCGCTCGTTTCCATTGACGTGGTTTCACGAAGACTGGGGTCACCCCTAGAACCGGTCGTCGAAATCTATGATGACGCAAATCGTCGTATAGGTATTCATGAATATCGCGTTGGCAGCGATCCTGTCCTGACCATGCGAGCCCCCAAAACGGGAATCTATCGCCTGATGTTGGGTCACCTCGGTTTTCAAGGTGGCCCACAGTTCGTCTATCGCGCTACGTTGTCCACTGCTCCCTATGTCGCGTTCACCTTTCCAAGCGGTGCGCCAGCTGGAGCAGATACGACCTTGGAAGCATTCCAACTGACCGAACGCGAGCCCTTGGAATCGTTTCCCATCAAAGTCGCCATCCCCGCTGCTGGCAAATCCGATTTTTGCGTCGAGTCTGGTGTAACGAACATGAATCGCATTCCGTTGCTTGTAGACGATTACCCAACCGTAATTGAAGCGGAGCCGAATGATACTGCCGCAAGTGCTCAGAAACTGGCGGCCGCGTGTAGTGTTTATGGGCGTTTTCTGGACGCAAGCGACGAAGATCATTACCAGTTCCAGGCCGAGAAGGGTTCTCTATGGTCGATCGATTGTCAGCATTTCCCGCTTGGCGGCGACTGCTTGCCGATCGTCACGATTACCAATTCCGAGGGAGCTCCGTTGGCAACGGTAAGTTCCGCCGACGATTCGAAATCAGCTTGTCGATTGCAATGGCAATCACCCGCAAGCGGTACTTACGCGATTCGCATGCGCGACATCCAACAGGGTGTCCGCGGTGGCCCCGATTTTATCTATCGGCTTTCGGTTGCACCCGCTGTGCCAGGATTTGAATTGAGCCTTGCCAACGACTTCGTAAATGTAGTCCAGGGAGCAAAAGCGGAGCTGGAAATAAAGGTTAAGCGAAGCGGCGGGTTCACAGGTCCGATCGATTTGCAACTGGCTGGCCTGCCCGAAGGTATACGATGCGAAGCCACTCAGATTGCCGCCGGCCAGGACGCGTTCAAGCTGACGCTTAGCGCTGACGACAAAGCCCGTTCGTGCGATGTGACGCTACGTCTTCAAGGAACCGCGACACACAATGATGAAAAGTTGCTGGCTCAAGTAAGTGCGTTTCACTTAGGGCGAGATAGCGACGGTGTTGCCATAGGGTCGCCTTCGGTCGATCATATCCAGCTAACGGTCCGCCATAAGCCAGTGCTGCGGTTGTTTTGTAACGAGGCTTATCAGTATGCTTATCGAGGTTCGGTGTACCCGTACGCGATGGAGATCGAGCGACTGAATGGATTCACCGGACCAGTGCATATCGAGCTGGCCGATCGTCAAATTAAGGACCTGGACGGTATCGTCGTTCATGAAACTACTGTACCTGAGAATCAAACCAAATTTGATCTGTCGTTGTACTTGCCCGAGTCGATGCATATCAATGTGCAAGCTCATTCGAACGTTTACGCGCAAGCCTACGTGATTTTTGACGACGAGTTCGGTCAGAAACTCTCGCAGTGTTTCGTATCTGAGATGCGGTGTATGATCCGCCCCTTGCCGACCGTCGTTAAACTGGCTTCTGTAGAAGAGAAAGTGACTGCCAAGCCCGGTGATCTTGTTTCCTGCAAATTGCGTTTGGATAGGACATCGGTGTTTCGTGGACCGATGAAGATCGAAATGGTATCCCAGGAGGGCTCTGGAATGCGTGCTGAGCCCGTTGTATTGGCTCCGGAGGATTCGACCGTAAGTGTTGACGTCCAGATGCCTGCCGGCCAATTAACTCTTCCGGCACCGATCAAGTTTCGTGCTACTGGCCAGTTGCCTGGCTATGTCAGCATCATCAGTGAGACCGACGTTACCCTTGTCGCTGACGCAGGTCGTTGACAAAATTTCTATCTCGTTCCCAAGCTCCAGCTTGGGAACGCCCATTCCGGAAGCTCCGCTTCCCGACCCAGTCCCACCACGGCAGGTGTTGAGGTGCAGCCCACGCAGCGCCCGCGAAGCTAAGCTTCGAGGACCGCGTTCCCAAGCTCGAGCTTGGGGACGAGATAACGCTCTTCGGCAGTAGACCTGTTGGCATGTTATTTAACTACTCTACCCGTCGTTCGGGTATGCACCGGATAAAACTTCTGAAAACCTCGTAACAAATGAGTGACAGTTACGCTTCGGATTGTAGGCAAGCCTGAGGACTTCACTTCGTAGTCCGCAAGCGATTGCTCCAATCTTTACTCACCCAAAAGGTGAAGGAGTGAAACATGTTTCAGAAATCCAAGATCGCACGCACCAGAATCGCTGACCTACCCGATTCGGTTTCCCAACTTTCGCCACAGGATCTGGAAAGAGTATCCGGCGGTATGCGATTGGCTGCATTCCGAGGTGCTGGCTCTCTAGGGGGCCTTTCCGTGACCTGTGGTACATCAACTAAGCCAGCTTCTGTGACAAGCCCTGGTCAAGTCGACACCGCTACAGACGGCGACTCATGTACTGTGTAAGCAGTCCGCCCCGGCCGAAATCTGGTTTCATTGTGAGACCAGATTTCGGTGTTTTTTTGCAAAGTATCTTTACCTAGGCAGTTACGTTAGCTGGTGTCCCATGATCCTAATCTTGACCGAACCTAGTGATACACACTCCGATTTTGTGATCGAGAAACTGAAGAAGCGAGGAGCTGATTTCCTGCGGTTTAATCCCGAAGATTTTCCGTCGCGATCAAGCGTATCGATCGGCTACGCTGCCAATGGTCAGATGAGGTCGACATTGGGATGGAATGGTTCTTCAATTGATTTGAACACAATTAGGTCTGTGTGGATGCGGCGGCCCGGGTTGCCGGTGTCCGACGATCGAATTCAGGACGAGACGGTCCGCGAATTTGTTGCTGGTGAATGTCAGGGCTATTTGCGGGATGTGTGGAATACACTCGACGCGTTCTGGCTGCCTGCTCCGCCGGCAGTTCTCCTTCGTGCTGGGTTGAAGATGTCGCAACTTCGCATTGCGAGCGATCTGCATTTTGAATTACCTCCGACCCTAGTTACCAATAGCCCCGACGAGTTTTTGGATTTCTACCAGCAAAATAATGGACAAATCATCAGCAAACTAGTTGGCAATTCGTTTCAACGTGCGGCTGGGAACACGTTCGTTCGCTATACAGAATTCGTCTCCCACCGCAACATTGGATACGCGTCAGTTGTTAAGCACTGTCCTGTGATTCTCCAGGCCTATGTTCCCAAACGCCTTGAGCTGCGAATTACCGTTGTCGGCCAGCAAGTCTTCGCGGCTGAAATCCATTCACAACACACACACCACACTCGATATGATTGGCGGCGCTACGATTACGATCAGACACCGCACTTCGAACATGAATTGCCGGCAGAAATTGCGTCTCAGTGCGTTCGTCTCGTCGAGCAACTGAATCTGCAATACGGAGCGATTGATATGATTCTCACGCCAGATGGTCGTTATGTATTCATCGAGATCAATCCTAACGGTCAATATCTTTGGATCGAACAAAAAACAGGTTTGCCAATTAGCGATGCAATTTGTGACTTACTGATAAGTGGATCAAAGGAAAACTGATCATGAAAGACAACCTTCAACTTGCCATAACCGACACGCTCGATTTCTTGCTGAGACTTGAGCGCGAGTCCATCCAGCCGAAAGAGGCTCAAATTCGACTTCAAAGCATGCGTATGCAGCACCCTGAACTGACTCTGAACTTACTTTCCGAAATTGAAGCGTACGATCAATCGGTCCATTACGATGCGCTTGTGCGCAGCGGCGACGAAGGAACGGTTTCGATAAGCTATTGCGCAGAAAGAGCCACTCCCTGGCCGTTACTTGGCGTTCATCGCTGGAGCGACGCCGATTTGTTGCGAGTGAATGCCTACGTTCTAAAAGTGGATGAAGCAATTGCATTCCTTGATTTCGTATGGGACGAAGCCTCGATTGCGAACCAGCTGGTGAATCAGTGCGTGATCCGGGAAGAACTAGCGAGAGAGCCGATCGTACTTACCGACACTGAAGTGCAGGAAGCTCTTGATCAATTCAGGATTGCAAAAGGACTATTTAAGTCTGAAGAGATGCACCATTGGCTGGAACACAATGGAATGACTCACGAGAGTCTAGAACGTTTCGTCACGGATAACCGCCTGATTGACAAGGTCCGCGACCGAGTAACATCTCATCGTGCTGACGAGTATTTTCGACAACATACAAACGACTTCGATACGG
This sequence comes from Planctomycetia bacterium, assembly GCA_043771575.1. Taxonomy (GTDB): domain Bacteria; phylum Planctomycetota; class Planctomycetia; order Pirellulales; family Pirellulaceae; genus Aureliella. The sequence continues at coordinate 6,104 of JAYVHC010000151.1, read as the reverse complement.
CACGAATTGCTCGAATCGAAGTTGCTGATAAAGATTGCGCATCCAGTTTGGCCGAACAGATCAAAAATGGCACGCTAGATTTCTACACCGCAGCCGAGCGATTTTTCGTTGAAGGGAAGAAATGCGACGACGTTTTACCCAACGATTTGTTCGCGGTAATTGAGCGCCGTCAAACCAGGCCAGCATTGGGAGAGTTGATCTTTGCGGCGGTGCCAGGCGAACTGATCGGACCGGTTCCAAGTGAGCAGGGTTATACACTGGTCCGAGTCTTATCCATTACCCCTGCCTGCCTAAACGATTCTATTCTCTCAGCTATCAAGAACCTCCTATTTGAGGAATGGCTCGCCCAACGGCGTCAGGCCGCCCAGATTCAATGGTGTTGGGGGAACGCCAGCAAAACTGGCTGAAGTCAAGCTCGCCCATCCTTTTCAGCAAGGTCGCAGTGCCACAAAATTTTTGGCGAAGCTGTAACAAGTCCTGCCAGATTTCGCTTTTGAAACTATCGTAACCTCAAATCGCCGAATCTCTTTTATGGACAAGCCCAATGTTTCGCAAATTTCACTGCATACGGCAGAACGACGGCAGCGACTGTGGGGCCGCTGCACTGGCGACGGTGGCCCGGCATTACGGCATCCAGTTCGGGCTGGAAACCCTTCGTGATTTGTCAGGCACTGATCGCGTTGGAACCAATTTGCTTGGACTCGTCTTAGCTGCCGAACGGACGGGTTTTACGGTAAGGGCAGTCCGAGGACCCTATGAAGCTCTCACCAGCGTGCCGCTTCCAACGATTGTTCATATCACCATGCACGAAGGTTACGGGCACTTTGTGGTGCTTCACAAGGTCAATCACAAGTACGTCACAGTCGCAGATCCAGGGCGAGGCATACTGAAGCTAACACGGAGGGAATTTGAAGATCAATGGACTGGCAATATGCTTCTCCTCGCACCGAATGATTCTTTTGATGCGAGCCATTGTGCCAACCAGCCAACCACTCCCGTGCGACGCTTTATTGGCTTGCTGACCGCCCACTACGGTGTCTTATCCGAAGCGATCTTGTGCGCTATTCTGATGACTTTGCTGGGAATATCGACGTCTTACTTCGTTCAACATCTTGTTGATTCAGTTTTGGTACGCGGCGAAATGCGACTACTAAATGCCCTTGGAATAGGCATGTTAGCCATCTTGCTTTTCCGAACTCTATTCGGAGCCCTGAGGCAGTATTTACTTGCCTACATCGGACGCAAAGTCGACTTGTCGTTGATTGCTGGATATACGCGCCACGTCCTTTCACTCCCGATGAACTTCTTTGAAATGCGACAAGTCGGTGAAATTTTTTCGCGGGCGAATGACGCGTCAAAAGTGCGCGAAGCGATCAGCGGCGCTGCCCTTACGGCGGCCGTCGATGGCGTCGTCGTGGTATTCACTTCCGCAGTGCTAGCGATGTACGATGTTCAACTTGCGTTTGTTGCCGCACTGTTTGGCCCCCTTTGGTTCGCAGTCGTCATGTTGCATCAACCGGCAACGAAACGCCAATCTCGGGCAGTTATGGAAGCAACCGCTACATATTCGGCGCACATTGTGGAGGACATTTCCGGAGTCGAAACAATAAAAGCCTTTAGTGCTCAACGAACGAGGATGGAGGCCGGCGAGCAACGGCTTGTAAAGTTAGTGCAATCGGCGTTCTCGATGCAGATGATTGGCGCAAGCCTTGATGCATTGGGAGGACTACTGACAGGCATCGCAGGGCTAGCGATACTCTGGTACGGCGGCTACCGCGTTGTCTCGGGCGCATTGTCAATTGGCGAACTAATGTTTTTCTATACGCTTCTGGGTTATCTCTTGCAGCCGCTCGAAAGACTGGCGACGGTCAATGTTCAATTTCAAGAAGCATTCGTTGCAATCGATCGGCTCTTTCAAGTTTTGGATATCGAGCCGGAATCACTGGCGGATCGCAAAGCCAAGTTCAACGGGATCAATGATGCGATTGAGTTACGCAATATTAGCTTTCGATATGGGTGTCGAAGCAACGTGTTGAACCGACTAAATCTTCGAATTCCGGCAGGAGCAACCGTTGCCATTGTCGGCGAAAGTGGCTGTGGCAAATCAACACTCCTCAAGCTGCTGATGCGCTTTCACGAGCCGACGGAAGGCCGGATCATTGCAGACGATGTCGACCTTCGTGACTTCAACTTGGGGAGTCTACGTGAACAGATCGGTATCGTGTCACAAGAGCCATTCATAATGAACGCGACATTGCGAGAAAATATCGCTTTGGGCGCGCCCGATGCGGACCTCAATCGCATCATCGCCGCCGCTCAGGCTGCCGGATTAGACGATTTCATCAATGAACTGCCCGATCGCTACGAGACGATGTTAGGCGAGCGCGGTGCGAACCTCTCGGGTGGGGAACGCCAGAGGCTAGCCATCGCTCGCGCCGTTCTCAAGCAACCGGGTTTGCTCATCTTCGATGAAGCCACGAGTCACCTTGATACTCGCACAGAACGTGCTATCCAGGAACGCTTGCGTGATGTTTTCGTGGGCCGTACTGTGCTACTCGTAGCGCACCGCCTCTCCACAGTTCGCGACGCGGACATGATCTGTGTAATGCATGAAGGCGAGATAGTTGAAGAAGGCTCGCATGCTGTTCTACTCGCGCAGGGTGGTCGCTATGCCAAGTTATGGAGTGCGCAATCGGCTGAATCGCCCACAATGTTGGACTCACTCACTTCCGAAAGCCCAGCGGACAAACAATGTAGGGCCACCTTTGCAAGCGGGTCTACAGTGACCCAGCATGCGGTGGCTTGAAACTACCGTAAACCATTCTTCAAATCCAAGTAACTGCTCAAGTGAAGCGTTAGAGAAATCACGGTCAGTTTCGCGTAACAAATCCAGAGGGAAAACGCTTGGTAGGTTGATACTACTTTAAAGGTCATCCAACAGGGACAAAGCCGATGTTAAGTCACTTCACTATTTCCGAGATCACTCAGTGCACTGAATTTCGTCAGACAATCGCCGCTCGGCCACCAAAGATCATCCACGGTACAGTGCTCATCCTGAGCTTGCTACTGATTTGCTCCTTGGGTTGGGCTGCGTGGACGCGAGTAAACCTTGTAGTGTTAGCCAAGGGCCGTATTCGCCCCAAAGAAATCCCCACTCATATCTATACTCCGAGCGGTGCAGAATTCGTTGGTCGGGTCGACTTCGCACCATTTGATGAAGGCGACTCTGTCAAATTGGGTGACGTATTGATACGGCTGGACACCTCGCGAATTGACAACTCGATTGCCAAACTTAACCGGGCCATCGAAGGATTCGAGCTCGAACTAGCGAACCTTGCTACGCAGCGCGAGTTACTACAATTTCAAGTACTCGCAGCCAACCAGAAAGCGCAAAGCGAGTTGCAAGTGGCGGAAGCAACGTTCGACCGTTCGAGTTTGAAACGTGATTCAGAGATACGCGATGCCAAAGCCGATCACAAAGCAGCGGACGAGCACTTTCGGCGTTTGCAGGATCTTAATTTGCACAAAGTGGTTTCGCAACAAGAACTAGATGAAGCTGAGACAAAACTGCATTCTGTGCAAGAGAAACTAGTTCAAGCCCAACTCCCAGTGGATGGTGCGGCCGTAAATGTTGCAAAGCAAGCGATTGAGCTGATCATGCGTGAATTCGCTGTTCGCACAGCGGAACTGGAATCTCGCATTGTTGCCAAGCAGAGCGAAAAAGAGGCCGTCCAAAGAGATCTGACCAACCTCCAAATGCAACGTAAGGACGCAGTTCTATTTGCACCATTCGACGGAACAATTGTTTCAGGAAGGGTGCGCAGAGGTGATATGCTAGAACCTGGTAAGCCAGTCTATGAACTCGCACAGCAACAGAGCAACTGCTTCGAAGCAGTCGTATCGGCGGAGGATGTAGGCCAACTCACCGTCGGTCTCCCGGTCCGCATTCGATTTGATGCATACAATTACCAGCAGTATGGAACGCTTAAGGGTGTCGTGAGTTTTATATCGCCCGATTCCAAGCCAAAAGAGTCAGGGGCGCAAACAAATCGCGGCGGTGCTGCAAATGAAAAAAATGCAACGTTCACCATACGAGTTCAGCTTCACTCGGAAGAGATTGGTTATCAGGCGATTCGCGTACCGATAAAGCGAGGTCTCACTGGAACTGCTGAAATCATTACTGACAATGAGTCGCTGCTGAACGTTTTGCTTAAGCACATTCGTCGGACTATTAGCTTGGTGTAAGCATCGAGGTCCATTTTTGCTGAAACAGTTCGACGCACCGGCTTTATCGATGCTAGAGACCATTGCCGAATCGCAGGCCGAATTTGGCGAAGTTCATTCAAAATTTGAAGTTGATTGACTTCGGGATGCAAACGACCGTCAAAAGACCGAAAGTTCGACAATCGTAAAAGCATTCATCGGTTGTATAAGCCGGTGCAATGAACAAGTCCTCATCGAGATCTGCTCCGGTTGGGGTGACCGGTGCGAGTTGGAACCTCATGTTTGGTGACCTAAGTCCGAAGTCCGTGCCACCTGCCGTGTGATGATTGCAGAACTGAGTTCGCGCATGTCCAGGCAGTACTATCCAGTTGCTGCGACCAATTTTGCTAGAATACCAATCTTGAATACTCTATAAGAAAAGTAACTATTTGGAAAATATATCTTGCCCGACTATTTGGACGTCTTAGTCCTTTGTGCAGACCCAGTGAAACTCAAGCCGTCGCTCAATCTTGCGCAGGAGTTGGTTCACTTCGAAAAAGTCATTGGAAAACCGGAATTGCCGATTCGGATGCGTCGAGTGTTTCCGCCAACGCTCGAACAACTCCGAAAAGAGTTCGCGCGAGCGGCGTTGCAAGGCAGGCAGCCGAGTGTGTTTCATTTTCTGGGGCATGGCGACTCTGATGGGCTGTACTTCGAAAATGAACACGGCGAAGCACGGCTCGTCAAAGGTCATGAACTCAAAGAGGCACTCGCTCAGTCGCCAGTGAAACTTGCGCTGCTCAATGCGTGTTGGTCGGCAACGAATCGAAGTATTTCGCTGATTGAATTTCTGATTCGCGAACAATTAGCGGAGGTAGCCATCGGGCATGCGACTCCCGTTGCCGACGTTAGCGCTGTGGAATTTTCAAAGCAAGTCTATACTCGCATTACGCAAGGTAAGTCGATCCGCGTCGCGTGCCAAGAAGCGGCAAACGAGTTGGCGGAACAAGGAATGTCCGGCGCGACAGATATAAAATTTGTCGGCAATGGGGATATTGAATTGACGACGGGGTTTGTGATTGGTTCGCGGCCATGTGTTATCGAATCTTGTTTGCCAACGATGGGTCACTTGCCCGAGCCCCCTGCGTTCTATGGTCGGGGCGAAGAGCTTGTGCAACTCAGTCAGTCGTTCGCGGATGTCAGTCTTACTGGTTTTGGATTGTGGGGAATTGGTGGCATTGGCAAAACGGCACTCGCCAAAGCTGCTGCGCGGCGCAACGCGTGACGGTTTGAAGCGACCACTTGGGTCGACATTCGTGACATTCCGCATAAGACGACAGTTGAACTGCTCCGTCTCGCGCTCGTTCGCATGCATCGAGGCGCTCCCGACGATGATCCGATGGAAGAATTGTGTCGCCGCATGCAGTCGTCACCATCGCTGATTGTGCTCGATAACTTGGAGGATCTTCCCGAAACCGAGCAGCCTGCGCTTGCAAGATTTGTTCAGCAGATTCCAAAGAACGGCTCGCGAGTTTTGATGACCGCCCGCGTGCCGTTAACGACCATCGAACGATTGACGGACGTTCAGTCGCGACGAATGACTCTGGGGCTTGATACTTGGGACGGAGCCGTGATGGTCCAGCGCGTTGCGGTACAAAAATAGTGCGAAGCGTTGCGGAACGAATTACGAATTGAAGCCTCGCAGCCAGTCGGGCATTGTGTTCACGTCACGAATCGGTTACATGGTCATCCTAAGATGCTCGAGCTAGCGGTCGGCGTCGGGCTGAAGGGGCGGGATGCTCTCGATCAAGCGATGATTAAGCTGCCCAACGACCTTGAAGAACAGCTTGCCGCGTTGCTGGCAACCAGCCTGCAATACTTGGGCGACGACGGCAATCGCC
>JAYVHC010000150.1:0-2724 GCA_043771575.1 Planctomycetia bacterium | reverse complement strand
GATCGCCTTGTTGAGCGCCCTGAAGCATTGCAAGCTGCATGGCTCGCTTGCCAGGGGTTGAGTCGATCAGGACACTGGGTTTACCAGCGTCGCGTGGGATCCGCTTTAGGCAGTCAACAAATTTTGGTAGTGATTCAAGTGCGTCGTCAACAACTAGTGGGCGCAGGAGCTCAACTTCAGACAGTTCCGGATGAATTTTTTTGATTTCTGTGAGCCACGATTCGAATTTATTGAAGCGTTCTTCCATGCCGCGCGACTGTGGCGTGTCGTGCGTGTATATCAACTGAAGTTTTCGCGGGCGGAAGATCAAGCTCGTTAGTGGAATCAACACTTCGGAATTACTGACGATGGACAACAAGTAGCCGGGCCGCCAGTTGGATATCTCAGTACCCGCTAACTCATTGCGACGTATTACTGCGATAGCGGGCAACAATACTTTATAGTAGTAATCGTCGGATTCGTTATTGGTTGCGCGACTAAGATACCAGTCGATTTGTTGCTGTAGAGGTTCAGCGGAAGTAGGCTCAGTTCCACTTTGCAAAAGTCCGGGCAGGACGCCTGCGTAAAGATCGTCGGGGTCATCAACCAACTCGACAACCATGGCTTTCTTTTGGTCGTGAAGCCTGAGAAAGCTGCGGGCATCCTGGGCGACCGATGCGGGCACGACGAACAGCTGCCTTCCGGCTTGGAAACCTGTAGACAATTTGGCTGGCAGCGTCGCCGGTCCGACAGTCCAAACGTTCTTTTCCGAATCCCAAAAACCAGTCGCCAACAAGTCGTCCGACAAGTGCGTACCGACGATAGCAGAGGCAAGGCCAAGGGTTAGCGGTGCCCAGGCCGATTCAGGAGAGAGCGGTAAAGCCGAAAGATTGACGTCTTGCCAGTCGGAAAGTGACCACGATAGTCCCCAATCGGCTTGCAGCCTAGCCATAGCATCCGCAGATTGTGATTGTTCGATCAGACGTGGCGATGCACGTAATCGCTCGCTGACTTGCTTGGCAACCTCAACCAAAGCGCACGGAACCTTTTCCGAGTGTGGCGACTGGGTCCACTTCAGCGGGAACATAAATGCAGGATTGGCGTGGCGCCATCTGGCTTGACCTTTGACAATTGCGGAAACAATGATGTGCCCTGGTTGATTGCTGATCTTAAGTGGCTGACTCCAACCGTGCCGGAGGTTGGTGTCGTGGATGTTCTTCTCGACAAAGTAATCGCAGACTTCTGCACTGGCGAACCAGCGAAAAATACTCGGACGTAGACCAATTAGTCGCCCGAGCTCTCGAACGTCCTGGAGTTCGAGCAATCGTGACAGCTCCTGGGCATTGATTGATAAATCAGAACCTGTTTTCATCGCTAACTGAGCCTCCGCCAATGTTGTTGTGGCCAAGCATCTTCGCGAACTAAACTTTGCAACTGGCCTACGGAGAGTTTGCTATTACCGATCCATTCCGAGGCCAGGCTTGACGCAAGTTTGTTAATCTGTACATCGACTATCAGCATTCCCCAGCGGAGTCGCCAAAGCTGTTGTAGATCCTCGGTGGCCTTACTCGGTGAATTTTCTAATACAGAAATCTGCACAATGCAGATGACTGTAACAGGAATCTGAAAAAGCGCTGCTTCGCGGTAGTCCGATGAAACCGACACCGTCGTCGAAAGAATTAATTCGGAAACTTCGCTCTGAAATTCAACCAATTGAACAAACGAAGGAGTGAGGTTACTATCAGCGGCTAAACTCAACTCAGCAGCCTCCTGCGGAAGTCCAACAGTTTTTGCGGGCTTCGCAAGACTGATTTGGCATATGTGCTGACTAGCGACAATCATACCAGCCAACCGCTGATCGATTAGACGCTGAACGAATTTTCTATGGCATTCCATAATACTATTCGCGTAGTCGGTCAACCACCACGGTCGCGGTTGCCATGCACTGGCGGACAGGGTCATTCGCACGTTATGTGGCCAAGCCGAATCGGCAACAATTGCCAACTGCTCGGGATGGTTGTCAATGGCTTCATCAAAACGCTCAAGCAACTGACTGTTCACTTCGAAATACTGCTGGAACAACTCAGTTGCGGTTGTGTCTGCGGCGACACCGGGCGATCGCTGTAGATCGTGAAGAAACAAACTAAATCCCTGCAAAAGCATTCGTGACTGTAGAATGTCCAGTGCGAGCGTTCTTGACTCAATGCCGCCGTCGGCGCGCAATAGTCCATCATCGTCATCGCATTCGTCGACGATTAAATCGATCATGCGGCGACCCTCGCGCCATGCCACATAAAAGAGTTCGACAAAGTTCGATTTCGATGCGAGGTCTTCTACTGCGATAATCGATTGGGGCACCTCAAATAATTGACAATGGCCCGCGCACAGTGCAACATAAAATGCGGAATCCTCGCTGGGACTCTCCCTCCATCGCGAGGTCGCGATAGCAAGATCTTCCGTCAGCCCCCAGAATTGGTCGATAGTATGTGTGTTCCATACAGTCATACTTTTGACTCCTGCCAATTCGGGATTTCACCAATGGGCAGCCATACCCCATCCTGCTCCTTGAATCCCCAAGTGTATTTCGAGTGGAATTCGATTCGTGTTCGCCAATATTTTCGATGTGAATTCTCTTCGTCGTCGATCTCCTTGAAAACGTCTGGCGTTGGATATGCTAGCTTGCCGGATTGACGATCAGCTACAACGTGCTCGTTACGCAAATCGCGTACGAGACTTTTCCAGTGG
>JAYVHC010000149.1:0-3988 GCA_043771575.1 Planctomycetia bacterium | reverse complement strand
CGGCGTGAAGTACGGCAACGCTGAGTTCATTCAAGTTCATCCGACCGCAATTCCTGGCGCTGATAAACTGCGTTTGATGAGCGAGTCGGCTCGCGGTGAAGGTGGCCGTGTGTGGGTGCCACGCAAGTCGCAAGACCCTCGCCCGCCGAAAGAGATTCCAGAAAGCGATCGTTATTACTTCCTCGAACAACGCTATCCGAAGTACGGAAACCTTGTTCCGCGCGACATCGCGACTCGCGAGATTTTCAATATCTGCGTCAACGAGGGCTTGAGCGTTGAAGCCGGACGCATGTGCGTATACTTAGACTTGACCCACATCGCGCGCGCCGAATTGGATCGCAAACTGGGCGGTATCCTTGAGATTTACGAAAAATTCCAAGGGGTGGATCCGCGCGAAGTGCCGATGAAGATTTTCCCGGCGGTGCACTATTCGATGGGTGGTTTGTGGGCCGGCTATGCCAAGAACGCCGAAGGCGGTTTGACCCCCGCCCATCCCGATAACCAAATGACCAATGTCAAAGGCCTGTACGCGATGGGCGAATGCGATTACCAGTATCATGGCGCCAATCGCTTGGGTGCTAACTCGTTGCTAAGCTGTATCTTCAGCGGCCTATTTACAGCACCGGGTATTCAAACGTACATGCACAGCCTGGGCAAATCGGCGGCGGATTTGCCTGCGAGTTTATTCCAAGGTGCGATCGCCAAACAAGAAGCTCGTCAACGCGATTTGATCAGTAGCAGTGGCGGTGAGAATCCCTACATCATCCACGAGCAACTGGGCGATGTGATGACCCGCGCCGCAACCGTGGTCCGCAACAACGCCCAATTGGATGAAGCCTACGAAAAGGTCGATGAACTTCACAAGCGAGCCTTGGCCAGCTCATTGAGCGACACTGGAAGCTGGACAAACCAGAACTTGATCTTCACCAAAGCACTCCAAGATATGTTCCCAGTGGCGAAGTCAATTTTGAAAGGTGCCCGTATGCGAGATGAATCGCGCGGCGCACACTTCAAGCCGGACTTTTCCATGCCCAGCCTCAAGGAAGAAGAGCCCGCGGCGCGCCGCCAAGAAGCCGAACAATGGTGCGACCGCTTCGAGGAAAACAACAAGCGCTTCCTCAAGTCCTCGATCGCCACCTTGAAAGGCGATCACCCAGAAATCACCTACGAAGATGTCGATACTTCCAGCATCCCGCCACGGCCGCGGTTATACGGCTTGGTCGGTGCGGAAGTGATCGAACAAGTTTGGAAAGAAAGAACCGCCAAGAAACCGCAACAGTCATCTCCAAAAACATATGTGGTTAAGGCCTAGCGGTTGTATTGAGTTAGCTGCGAGAAAATCGACTATCAACGGATTCCATCGGGATAAGACTATGACTTCGGGACATAACACTGGGCACGACGATCATTCGGCTACACCCGTTCGCAAGCCCGCGAAGGTCAATGTTCGCGTTTTGCGCCAAGATGGACCTGGGCAACCTGCGTACTGGGAGCGTCATCAGGTCACTTACGAAGAGAACATGAACGTCATCAGCGTTCTGCAACGCATCGCCGCTCAGGCGTCGACCGCCGATGGACAGAAAGTCGCTCCGGTTGCCTGGGATTGCGGTTGTTTGGAAGAAGTTTGCGGTTCTTGCACGATGATTGTTAACGGCAAGGTCCGTCAGAGTTGTTCGGCGCTGGTGGATCGCTTGCTGGAAGACAACAGCGACGAGATCGAATTGCAGCCGATGTCAAAGTACCCAGTCATTCGCGATTTGATGGTCGACCGCTCTCGCATTTTTCAAGGCTTGAAGCGCGTTAAGGCATGGGTGCCCGTAGATGGTTATTTTGATATGGGGGCCGGTCCGCGGATACCTCGTCAACAGCAAGAGCAGAACTATCCGCTGAGCGAGTGCATGAGCTGCGGTTGCTGCATGGAGGCCTGCCCGCAGTACCTCAAGGTCGAAGTGCATCGTCGCCCCGGCGAGACCGACGAGCAGTTTGAAACTCGCAAGGCAGAGGCCTACGATACTGCATTCCTCGGAGCAGCGCCGATTAGCCAAGCGATACTCTTCAATTCGCATCCGATTGGCGGTAACTTGGGTGACGAACGGCTCGATGCGCTGATGAGCCAAGGTGGTATTCAAGATTGCGGTAACGCACAGAATTGCGTTGCAGTTTGTCCTAAGAAGATTCCGTTGACAACTTCCATCGCTCGAGCCGGTCGCGCGACGACCATCCATGCTTTGAAGAAGATCTTTGATCGCTAAACCTCGCTAGTGACAAAAAGCAAGAAAGGAAACCCAAGAACCCGAGGCAAACAACGCTTGACGGTTCGGGCACCGCAAGCGCGTTCACGGTGACAGTACCGAAGATACCCCTAACTGGCACGAAGATTTCGACGACATTCGCATCTTTATCGTAGAATGTTGTGGTGTCAACATTCAAGTTTAGCTCATAGGCTCCAGGAGTTGCTCCAACAAATGCCGTGACATAAAAGCGAGTGAGCAATTTGTTGTCCTTCGATAGTAGTACATCGCTCGACGAACTAGTAATGTCCGCGCCCTTATATGTGTCATTGAGAAAGACCGTAGTGCCTAGAAAATCGAATGCGCCCATGTTGGCCAAGGCGGCGCTGTCGCCGAAAAACACGTAGTTTGAATCCGATAGGTGTTCAGTATTCGGCTGGCCAAGCATTATCGAACCGCTTGCCGACGAAGCCAATGCGATCTGGAATTGCTCGGCCATGTAGACAACGCCAAATCCCCCTTCGCCGATTTGCTGTAGGAGATTATACGGACCGAGCTGCGTGCCGGGGCGTTCGAGGGGCATGTGCTCACTGGTCGCAACAGGCTCGATTGCTGGCGATTCCAAGAAACTCTGGGCATCGCTATGAGCTTGCAAAAGACGCTCGACCCGCTGCCTTAATTCTGCGTTTGCTCCACAAACGGAATCGAGATAGGTCGTTCTCTCCTCGCCCGATCGACGCATCAGGGCATCGGAGAAAACTGAATCTATGGAGGGGTGTAAATGGGACATCTTTTTGACTTTCATCAAGGCAGCTATATACAATGCGAGAATCGGCGGTCGATTGCCTCAGCACAGTTTCCGTTTTTCTAGCGACTGCTCGCATCTTCGAGCGCTGAATACGAGAATGCCTTGGCGTACGCCCAATAGCGATCAGCGGTTGCACGTGAGATTCCAAGGGCGTCAGCGGCCTCTTGATGGCTCATGCCGACAAAATACCGGAGCTTTACAAGATCAGCCTTGATGGGCGACTCAGCGCTCAATGAGGCCAGGGCTTCGTTGACGGCCAGCAGCTCCTCTCGGCGCTCGTCGCGCACGTCGCAAGCCACTTCAAGACTAACGCGGACGCGATCTCCACCTCGCTTTGGGCCGCGTTTTTGTCGCGCTCGATCTACCAGGATTCGCCGCATTGCCTCCGCGGCTGCAGCAAAGAAATGTCCACGACCGTTCCAGTACTGGGCCTTTTCATTATCAACTAGCCTAAGATACGCGTCGTGAACGAGAGCCGTTGCCTGAAGTGTCTGCCCAGGCTTCTCTTGGGCTAGCTTAGCAGCCGCCAATTTCCCTAGCTCTTCGTACACCAGCGGCAAAAGCTTTTCTGCCGCCGTTGGATCGCCGGATTCAATTTGCGATAAGATTCGGGAAACACTGGACATAGTCGGTGGCTTGGAGAACAACGACTTCCTTCCCAAATGTACCGTCGCGGACAGGCTTTTGCAAATTCCATCACCCACGATTTGGTCCGTCGATCCGCTGTTTGACAATTGCAAAACATCCTTTTTCGATCCCCAAATAGTGTAGTTTTTTTGACACTGCTCGCTGAACGCCACCACGCATGCTGGCGTTCCGCAGTTTGTCATCATGCAAAGACTTTGTTTTTTGAGCCGTCGGCGCTTTTGTAGGGTTGTCAAGTACATAATTAAAACTCTTTTTTGATGGTCTAGTTGCGCACGGGTAGCATCGAAATTTGAAGCTTTTT
>JAYVHC010000148.1:0-3229 GCA_043771575.1 Planctomycetia bacterium | reverse complement strand
CCAATGGCCATCGCATGTACCATGTCCGGTGAAACATCCCAATGGTAACTTCCATCGCGGAGCACTGATGAGACATGGCATAGGAGCGTATGACCATTGCCGCCCATAACCGCGGGAAACCTCGCGCCGGGATAGCCCCAATCCTCGATGCCTGCAACGCCAGCGGTCAGACCATTCGACCGATTCTCTTCCCAAGGCGTGGCGATCGTAGAAATCGTCACCCCAGAGATCTGCTGCTCACTCTGAACACACACCAGCGTCGCCTTCTTTACCAGCTTGCCTTTGACAGGCGTCATGTCGAAAGCCATGGCAACTATGTGTTGATTCGCTTTAATTCGAATCCTAGCCTTCTGTCCAGCGTTTTCGCTCCATTCACCGTCGACCAGAACGATCGAATTATCTTTGATGACCGACAGTTTAATTGGCTCCGCCGCTGGAGAATGGCCGGCAAGAATCGCACACAGACAGCAAATGGTGAAGAAGCTCCGCATCGATTTGAGACTCCCATAAAATACACTTGTTACGACACCAAATTTCAATGCGAGCCATCGTGAAACCGTGTGGGCAACGCCGCGCGTGATCGACCCTTGATACACCGTAGCGCGGCCCGTTGGGCACGCGGTTAAACGAAGAAACATAGTGTTTGCTTTATTGGGGATCAACGAGAAGTGCATTTGTAAGGCTGACATTATTGGCCGCTCTGCCGAGTCTATTTCTTCTCGCTCTCGGGTTTCGCCTCACCCTTAATCGCGGCGATCGCTTCCACCAAAAATTTCTTGCGAAAATCGGAACGACCTGCATTGCCGCCGGGCGTCGCCAGCATCTCTTCCAATTTCGGAAGCGCTTCAGCCGCAGCTGGTCCGATCCTGCCGAGCAATGAAACGGCATAGAACGCGGTGCGACGTTCTTCGGAATCAAGCTTCAACATCAGCAAGGGAATCGCTTCAACCGGAGCGGTATTAATCTCCTTGAGAGCGCCGCTGGCATAGTCACGGTCTTCATCGCTGGCCAACAGCTGAAACAACTTTGGCACGGCCTGCTTGGCATCCGGACCAAGTTTACCCAGTGCAACTCCCGCAACGCGACGCACCTCCCACTCCTTGTCATTGAGAGCTTCCGTGAGCCGACTGCATAGCTGTTTTGAATCCTTGTCGATCCCAGCCAGTGCGTTAATTGCGGCGACTCGCAGCTCAGCTTTCTCATGCGAAGCCAATCGCGACACCGCGGGAATCATCGGCGCGGCTTTCTCACCAAAACCCGCTACCGCTTCTAACGTCGCTCGCAGCAACGTCGGGTCATCGATTAAATTGTTCGACATCGCGTCCAACACCCCAACATTCGATATCGCCAGCGCCTTGACGGTCTCAGTGGCTGCAATCCGCACTGCATAATCTTCATCGCCCAGTGCCTTCGCGCAGGCCATTACAACGGATTCCTCGGTTTGTTTTTTATCTAGCTTCCCAAGTGTTCGTACCGCCATCGTTCTAACGCTTGCATCGGCATCGCCGACTAGGGCCACCAGTTGCTGCAGTCGCGACTTGAGCAATTTTGGCAACTCGCTCAGCGTTCGCAACGTTCCCGCACGAACCTCGGACGATTCGTCTCGCAACCCACGTTCGAGAGCCGCTTGCAACTGGTCCTCGTTGAACTTGAAAGTCGCCAGCGACGCAATCGCAGCCACACGCACTTTCGGTTCTGCATCTTCTGTCGCCTTTAAGATCGTCTCCTTTGCGAAATCCGCTTCATTCTCTGCAGCGATCAAAGATGTCACCGCGATCTCGCGCACTCCAGCCGATTTATCGGAGGCGGCACTTACCAGCTTTTCCAGCAACGCCTTATTTAGCGGTCGCACTCCGCCGAGTGCACGCGCCGCAGCCACGCGAACCAACTCCACGTCACTCGACAAACCGCCTACCAGCGCTTCCACTGCCGGTTCGCCGATCAAACCCAATGCTTGCGACAAAGCCGTTTCGTTCGCAGGTTGCTTTTCGATCGCCGCCAACAAATCTGGCACAACCGACGCACCTAGACTCGCCAAGGTCTGCGAGACCAATTGCGGATCAATCCCTTCCTTACCTAAGGCCTCCAACAACAATGGCAACGTGCCAACGGCATCGCTTCCTTGGGCACCGATCGCTTTTACCACCGCATTCGCCGCTCCACCCTCAGCGTTCTTCAACTTCGCCGCCATGCGCTGCGCGAACTCAACACTTGGCAACTTGGCCTTCCGCATCGCCACAATCGCCGCCGCTCGAACCGATGCTTCAGCGTCCACCAACGCCGCTTCAATCAGCGCCGATTTTTCGGCTACCGGCAAACTCGACTTGGCCACTGCCACAATCGCAGTCTCACGAATTTTTGGCTCCGAATCACTCGCTGCCGATTGCAGTTTTTTGATCGCGGCTTGTGAAGGCGAAGCGAGCGCCGCCAAAGCACTAATGCCAACCTTACGTGCCTTCGCGTCCGCGTGCTCAGCAATCCTCAACATGGTCGTTTCGTCTTGCGACGAGATCGCTACTAACGCTTCGGCTGCATAACGCGGCAAGCCATCTTTACCATCAAGTGCATGTGACAATAGGTCGATTGTCGAATTCGCGTCCGGCCCAATGATCGCCAGCGCCTGTGCCGCAGCGATCTTCGCAGCGTTCGAAGCCTTGTCCCAATTTGCCGTAATGGGCTCAATCGCAGCAGTGCCAATCGCACCCAGGGCCGCGGCTGCGCGATAGCGAACTTGATCATCTCGATTGCTCAAGCATTGGATTAGCTCTGGAATGGTCGCTGCCGACTTTTTTCCCGCTCGAGTCAAACCAGTGAGCGCTTGCACCTGAACTTGGGTGTCACTATCAGACGTCGATTTGCCGAGTGCCTTAATCACTGCTTCGCTAGGGTCACCACGTCTCACCAGTTCGTACGCAGCATCCCGACGCTTCTCAACATCTTTATCGTCGAGTTGCTTAATCAAAGCCTCTGCGGGCTCATCCTTAATCTGAGCCACTGCCGGGCAGGATAAATGCAACCCCAAGCAGCCAACGATGGCAATCATCTGAATCAGTTGCACGATACTTGTCTCCCAATCAGCACGCAGTATCGAAAGCCGCTGTGCAGACGCTGTTTGCCACTGGCTGTGCCAGTGAGAACGAAGTAGGTGAATGCACAAGCCGAAGCCAGTGGCACACTGAAATTGTGCAACTCCAAAACTAACGCTAAAGTTTAATAATCGGAAATCAAT
>JAYVHC010000147.1:0-6882 GCA_043771575.1 Planctomycetia bacterium | reverse complement strand
ATTGCCGGGTTCACAAATCAGGAACCATGGAATGCACCGAAGCCGCCAGTCGGATCACACTTACCAATCGATTCCTACCGGCGGCCGCAGTGAATTTCGAACGATCTGCTTTAACCATCGATTCGTGAGCACCCTAACTTAAGAATGCAAGATGCGATGTCTGAACCGCTAGATCTAGATAAGGTTTTTATGGCTACGTTGAATCACTACGGAGAGGATGTCGATTCATCTACAATTCCTAAGCCCTGTGGGGTCCTTTTGCTTGTGTATCACACCCACGGTATCCTCGATGACGCACTGGATGATGCTGAGTTACCGGATTATCTGTACTGGAATGCAGGGGATGAAACCATGGAACGACTGGAGGCCTACGTGCGCAAAAACATCGAAGCTTTCCCGAAAATCACCTAGGATACCAGTACACATGATTGCACCGAAGCCGACGACCGTCTTCGACCTGATGGCGGCACCGGCATGCACAATCTAGCTCCGCACAAACCTTGGTATCGAGTGCTCTATATTCAAGTCATCATCGCGGTATTGCTCGGGATCGCGGTCGGCTGTGTCCATCCTGAGTTCGGCAAGTCGCTTGAGCCGCTCGGGGTTGGGTTTATCAAGCTGATCAAGATGATGATCGCGCCGATCATCTTCTGCACCGTCGTGCATGGTATCGCTTCCGTCGGGGACCTGCGAAAGTTGGGAAGAGTTGGGATCAAAGCGATCGTCTATTTCGAGGTTGTCTCGACGCTGGCGCTGGTCATCGGCTTGGTGGTTGTCAACTTGTTGCAACCGGGAGTAGGGGTTACGCCAGTGGGCGAGACGTTTCACGCCGATCAAGAATCGCTGAGCGCTGTTGCGAAATACACGGAGAAAGCTCACTCGTTGAATCCGGTAGAGTTTCTGCTCAACATCATTCCCAGCACATTTCTAAGTGCTTTCGTAGCTGGGGATTTACTACAAGTACTTTTCATTTCGGTCCTTGTTGCCCTGGCGATCGCTTTCATGAATGAGCGTGGACAGCCTATTCTGAATGTGATCGAGCAAGCAGGGCAGTTGTTCTTTGGCGTGATGCAGATTGTTGTTAGGGCTGCACCGATTGGAGCTTTCGGAGCGATGGCCTATTCGATCGGCCAGCACGGCGTCGGTATATTGTTCAAGCTGCTCGCGCTGATGGCAGGCTTCTATATCACTGCGGGACTTTTCGTATTCGTGATACTGGGCATCATCTGCTGGTGGTGTGGGTTTTCGATCCTTCGATTCTTGCTGTATGTAAAAAATGAGTTGTGGCTTGTGCTTGGTACCAGTTCATCAGAAACTGCGCTGCCAGGGCTGATCATCAAGATGCAGCAACTGGGCTGCTCCAAGTCCACTGTGGGTCTGGTTGTGCCGACGGGGTACAGTTTCAATCTTGATGGTACAAATATTTACATGGCCATGGCGGCGGTCTTTTTAGCTCAAGCCACGAATACTCCGCTGAATCTGTACCAGCAATTGAGCCTGCTGGTCATCGCCATGATTACATCGAAAGGTGCTAGCGGAATTACCGGAGCCGGCTTCGTCACGCTGATTGCAACCCTGCAGGTCGTGCCTGGTATTCCCATCGAGTCGGTCGGGCTGCTAGTGGGTATCGACCGTTTCATGAGCGAGTGCCGCGCTCTGACCAACTTCATCGGCAATGGCGTCGCGACAGTGGCCATCAGCCGATGGGAAAACGAAGTCACTGCCCAGCAAATTCAAGTGAACTTGCGAGCCATCCATTGATGGGTGGGTGAAACGGTCCCCCCAAGAGCTCGTAGGAAGCACCCGGCTAGGCAACGCTATGGAGCATTTCGAAGTGCCGATTTCGGAGAAATCGGCCTACAGTAGATCGGTTTCTCCGAAATCGATAAGCGAAAATGCTTCACAGCGTTACCGGCCAGCGCACTGGTTCCGGCACTCGCAAAGGTCTTGGTGGCGGCCTAAAATTAATCCGTTCTTAACCAATTTCGGGTAGTCCCATCCCTGGGATCTGCGATCCTTGAGACAATGTCCCGAAAGGTAACAGACGGTATTTTTACGGTGAACTCCAGCGATTCGACGGAAAGTTGATGATGAACATGAAGTGGTTTTTGTGGCTCAGCATGGTCTTAGTTCAATGCGTGGGTGTTGTTAATGCACAAATTGTAGTCGATCCCAAGTTACCCAATTACAAACCCAAAAGCGGTGTGGCGGGTAAGATTGAAACAGTCGGCTCCGACACCATGAACAACCTCGCACAACTCTGGACCGAAGAGTTCAAGAAGTTTTACCCGAGCGTTTCCGCCGCGATCGACGCCAAGGGTTCTTCCAATGCGATTCCTGCACTCGTAAACGGTTCTGCCACGTTTGGTCCCATGAGCCGCGATGCGAAGAAATCCGAGATCCAGGCTTTTAATCAGAAATTCGGCTACGATCCTGTACTGTTGCCAACCAGCATCGATATGGTCGCTGTCTACGTAAACCGTAACAACCCGATTGAGGGCCTTTCGTTTCCCGAAATTGATGCGATTTTCTCTAGCACCCGCAAAGGCGGAGTGAAATCGCAGGCCAAAACTTGGGGAGAACTCGGCGTGAGCGGCGAATTAAAGGACAAGAATTTTGAGTGTTACGGTCGCAATGCCGCTTCAGGCACTTATGGGTACTTTAAAGAGAAAGTTCTGAAAGATGGCGACTTCGGCGACTGGGTCACGGAAAACGCAGGCTCTTCAGCGGTCGTCCAATCGGTCGGCGCAAACTTAGCGGGCATCGGCTACAGTGGCATCGGCTATCGCACGCCCAACGTCAAGCCACTCAAGCTGGCCATCGAAAAAGGTGGTGAATTTGTAGCTGCCGAAGCAAAGAATGCCTATGACGGATCCTACCCCCTGGCGCGCCCGTTGTATCTGGCGATCAACTATGACGCCCGCAAGCCGCTCGATCCACTGCGAGCCGAGTTTGTTCGTTACATATTCAGCAAGCAAGGCCAAGTGCAAGTTGCCAAGGATGGATATCTTCCACTCGACGCCGAAGCTGCAGCGGAAGCGCTAGCAACGGTTGGACTAAAATAGCCCGCCTTGATGACAGGGTACCTAACTCGTTAACTCTCCCCGAGGAGGTCGCGAGTAAAGCGGGAGTAGAGGGTTCGGGTTACAGATTTTTACTAATGAAAAGTAGCTCGGGAGGGCGAGGCTCCTGCCGAGCTTTTGGTCGCAGCGTACACTGCGCCCCGCGTTGGTGGACGGTCCATGGCAGCCTTCTAAGGCTCCGCAGGAGCGTCGCCCGTTACTTCTAAGGCTCCGCAGGAGCGTCGCCCTCCCGTTACTTCTAAGGCTCCGCAGGAGCGTCGCCCTCCCGTTACCGCCCTCCCGTTACCGCCCTGGGAATTCACAATCTAAAACTCCACAACCTCTTTGAACGGTGGGTAACTAATTGGACAGCCCCACTTTGCCTTAAACTCCGGGCAAGATAAGCACTTGGAAATTCGCAACGGCTCCTGCGGCGACCGCAATAGATCCGCGGCTTTCACAGTTAGCGAAATTGCGTCACCCGCCGGACTCTACGACCCTCCAGCGATTCCAATGCAGGTTTAAGAAGTATGGATCGGCGTGCAGCCTGTAATCGCCTTTGGGGTAGTGTCTAAGCAGGTCTTACTGGTAAGTGCGGATTACCGCACAAAACTCCGCCAACCCAGCCAAAGCTAAAGAAATTGTCATTGAAACAATAAGAAGTGTAGAACGTTTGTCCCCAACCGTTCTGCCGAAGGGCAACGGACCGAAGTCAACTCCAACTAAGATTTAGTCGAAGAAACGGAAGTGTGGGTATAAAAAAACGCCGCGTCTTTGGACGCGGCGTTTTCGCTAACCTTTTCACGACCGTCTGATTTTTTGGCGGTCGTCATATTCGGCAGTGGGCTTACTCCGCAGAGGGGCCAGAACCGAACAATGGTCCTTCCGAACCGACACCACCCTTCAGCTCTTGAACGGGCTTGTTGTCTTGCTTGGCGTCCTTAGCAGCTTCTTTAGCTTCGGCCGCCGCGGCAGCTTCTTCCTGTTCGGCTGCCCAGTCCACGCGTTTGCGAGACAGGCCAATCTTGCGCTCGTCAATGTCGACTCGCAAAACCTTGACTTCGATCTCGTCGCCCACCTTCACAATTTCTTCTGGGTTCTCGATCTTATGATCGGCCAGTTCAGAGATGTGGAGCAGGCCTTCGAGTCCGTCTTCCAGTCCCACGAATACACCGAAGTTCGTAATCTTCGTCACACTACCCTTGACCAGTTGTCCTGGTTGGTATTTCTCAGGAATCGTGCTGACCCATGGATCTTGATCAAGCTGTTTGAGACCGAGTGCAATACGGCGACGGCTTTGGTCTACCGACAACACGCGGCAGCGAACTTCTTGGCCCTTTTCGACCACTTCGCTCGGATGACTGACTTTGCGAGTCCATGACATGTCGCTCACGTGCAGCAACCCGTCGATGCCCTGCTCCAGTTCCACGAACGCACCGTAGTTGGTGAGGTTGCGGACCTTGCCTGTCACAATCGCTTCCTCTGGGTACTTGTCCATGACCGTATCCCAAGGGTTGGCCACGGTTTGCTTAATACCCAGCGACAATTGTTGACCGGCTGGATCGACACCGAGAATCTTGACGTCGATCTCGTCGCCGATTTGGACCAGTTCGTTCGGATGGTTGATGCGACGTGTCCACGACATTTCGCTGATATGCACCAAGCCTTCGATACCCGGTTCGAGCTTGATGAACGCACCGTAACTCATCACGTTGACAACTTCGCCCTTGACGACTGTGCCGACAGGGTACTTCTCTTCGATGTTGTCCCAAGGATTGCGTTGCTTTTGCTTCAAGCCAAGAGCGATCTTTTGCTTTTCGCGATCGATCTGCAGAACTTTGACTTCGATCTCTTGATCGATCGAAACCATCTCGGTCGGGTGACCGATACGTTCCCAGCTCATGTCGGTGATGTGTAGCAAACCGTCGATACCGCCGAGGTCCACAAACGCACCGAAGTCGGCGATATTCTTGACCACACCCTTGCGGACTTGGCCAACTTCCAATTCGCCGAGCAGGTGTTCGCGATCCTCCTCGCGTTGCTTCTCGATGAGCGAACGGCGACTGACCACGATGTTGCGTCGAGTCTCGTCGATCTTGAGCACTTCGCACTGAACGACGCGGCCGATAAAGTCAGCGATGTCGTTCGGGCGACGAATGTCAACTTGGCTGGCTGGCAAGAATACGTTCACGCCGATATCGACCAGCAGACCACCTTTGATTTTGCGTGTTACTGTACCGGTGACCACTTGGCCCTCGGCAACTTCGCTCATCATCCGTTCCCAGTCCAGGATCTTCTCAGCCTTGCGTTTGCTCAGCGAGATCATGCCGTGGATATCGTTGGCAGGACCGAGGGCGTCCTCCATTTCTTCAATGAGTACTTTGACCTGCTGACCCACTTGCGGTGGCTCTTCGGTCTCGTCCCATTCATTAATGTTGATTGCACCTTCGCTCTTGAACCCGACGTCGATAACGACATACTCGCCGTTGACTTCGACAATTCTGCCCATCACGATTTGGTTGACGTCAAAACTCTGGTTCAAATCCTCGAGGCCATCGAGGACTATGCCCTCCATTTCATCTTCCGGCAGCAACAAATCCAGTTGCGCGGACATGGAGTCATCTTCTAACGAGCGAATGAGATTACGGTTGACCATAAAAGGACCCAGAAAAACCTTCCCCAACAGATTGCCAGCCAGGCGGAAAACAGTTCAGGCTGACGGAGGGAGGCACCCAAAAGAGGTTAAAGTTCGTTCGGATCGACCCAACCGCACACGCGGCTAGCAGATACTCGCTCCGACAATCGCCATAAAGTCTAGCAATCCCGTAGACTCGCGGCAATGGCAGTGTGCTGCTACTCAAATCGGGGGTGCATGACATGGTTTGTAAGCCTTATTGAGGTCGCAATAAATTTTGGCGATGATTTAAACTGAGCGAGGTTGCAGCGTTCATTGCATGAATCTGAATGGATCTTGCATCCAGATCTACTTCAAAATCTTCTCAGCTTGGGTGCGGACTCTTGCATCTTTGCCGTTTTTTTTGAGTTCTTCAATTCTCGCCACATGTTGCTGTTTGACTTCTGGAAACGACTCGAGAAATCGCAGCCCACTCATTTGAAGCCTTGCATTTTCTGAATGCAGCCCCTTTAAAGCTCTGTCAAGCATTTCAGGAGATACGTTTTCCGCCGTCCGAGACTCCATTGGCGGCAGCTCAGGTTGTGGGGCACTACAACCGTAAATAAAAACGAGTGTGGCAAGCATTAACAATCCGCGTAGCTCATTCATTTTTCGTAAGCCACTCCCTTACCTGAGAACCATTTATCGGTTTCGATCGGATCCGTCGCAATATACTCGCCCACATCTCCCAAGTTTGCCTTTTGACGCTCTGCTTCAATTGCTGCAGATGTCCACGGTCCCATCGGGTTTCTTTGCAGCGCGATACTGCTAACATGCCCATCCAAAAACACCACGTTCGCAACTGGACCGTGATGGC
The DNA here is from genome assembly GCA_043771575.1 of Planctomycetia bacterium. Lineage (GTDB taxonomy): Bacteria > Planctomycetota > Planctomycetia > Pirellulales > Pirellulaceae > Aureliella. The sequence continues at coordinate 329 of JAYVHC010000147.1, read as the reverse complement.
GAAAGTGAACGGAGGGAAATTGTCCCGAAGGAGCTTCGAAATAAAACGTCTCGGTCACTTTACCCATTGCAGACCCGAAGTCGTAAATGGCTGCGGCATCACCAAACGCGATCGCGGTACTTGTGCTAGGAAAATCACGCAGTTTGTAACTAATGGGTGTAAGTAAATCGAGCGGGTTCGAACCGGCCCAATTCGGATTCACGCCAGGTCCACAATACTTGTAGTTGTATGCGTATCCGGATGTCGTTCCATCATATTTGGCAACAAAATCCGTGAAATCAGGACACGTTAAAACGGCTGTGTTTCGTTCCATAAACGGCATCAGAAAA
>JAYVHC010000146.1:0-4455 GCA_043771575.1 Planctomycetia bacterium | reverse complement strand
TTCCAAGTTGCTTACCGAAAGGGTTTCCGCTGGCTTCATGCCAGCGGGACCACAATTGGCAGCTACAAAATGGCACTGGAGCGTACGCCGCTCTCCGTCCGGTTCATCCGGGCGGAAGCAACGTTTCTTAGCATGTCAGCCGTCACGTGCTTCCGCTGGCACAAGGCCAACTGAGAGCTCCGCATGTTCGGTGGTTCGAGTAGCTGCCAATTGCTGCCTCCGCCCGGACAAGCCGAACGGAAGGCCACTCAGAGTACATATCCGCAGAACAAAAAGTGATTCTCGAAAGCTCAAGTCAATACCGAATTTTTAACAGCCCAGCCTGAGGCGCTAGCCGATCTCCGAAATCGTTGAATCGGAAATCGGCTAACTAGCGTCTCAGGCTCAATTTCGCTTGCAATTATAGAGCGAAACATAAAATCGTCTGTCTCCTGTGGTGGTGTTCAACGAGAAGTGTCATTTTTTTCCTGCGAAACAACTGTACTTCGGTGGCTAAAGTTTGCCCTAGGATTTGCTGTCCAGTTATTCAACATACAAAAACTCATTCATACTCATAATCGTTTGGCACAAATCGGTAAGCGCCGAAAGCTCTCCGTCCGACTCGCCTGCGGAATTCCGTAAACTTGCTTGCTGTTTAAGAAAAGCCAGTGCTAACTTCAACTCTGTGTTCTGTGGACCACGACAGAGCGCTGCCCAATACGCTCGATCCACAGCTTGCTCCGCCGAGTAGAACTGAAGGTGTTTTGCCAGCGCCACCGCGTATTCTCGGCCTTGCGGATTATTCATAAACATTAAAGCCTGCGGGGCGATCGTCGTCAGGGGTCTCTGACCAATACTTACTAAATGCTCGGGCCAATCGAACAGCATCATCATTGGAATCAACTGGCTGCGCTTGATGAAGAAATAAACGCTGCGGCGACGCATGGCCGAGTCGATTGAGCCCGGACCGTACATGGTCGCATCCAACTGACCACTCACCGCCAGCAACGCATCGCGAATCGCTTCCGCCTCCAAACGCTGCGGCGCGCGGCGCCAGTACAGTTGATTCTCGCGGTCGATTTGCTGTCGCGGATCTTCCAGTTCCAAAGCAGATGACTGCATGTACACGCCGCTGGTCATTATCAGTTTATGAATTCGCTTCAAGCGCCACTGGCCAGCAATCAACTCGCTCGCTAAGTAATCGAGCAAATCCGGATGGCTGGGCCGCTCGCCCGCGGAACCAAAATCGTTGGGCGTGGCCACCAAACCGCGACCAAAATGGTGTTGCCACAGTCGATTCACCATCACGCGAGATGCGAGATGCCCAGCGCCTCGATCTGCATCGGTCATCCAGTGCGCTAAAGCTGATCGCCGGTAACTCACCCGCGCATCCGGTGCAACGGATTGTTGTTTCCAGTGCGCGCTATCGCCGATTGCGGTGAATACCTGCAAAAATCCAGCGGCGACCTTTTCTACTTTTTGATTTACATCGCCGCGCCGAAGCTGAAAGGTGTCTGGATAGAAATGCGGGAAACCACGGTCGTTGGCGTGATGCGAAAGGATCGGCAAACCCTCGCTGGTGACCATGGCCGTAGCGAATTGCTCGCCCGCACCGGCCTTCTTCGCTTCATCAAGCGCAGCGGCGCGCTGCCGATACCCCACATCCTGAGTCTTGAACCAGTCGAGCGACGTATGCCAGGCCCGCGCACAATCCACATTCTCAGTCGGTTTCGAATCCGGATTCTGCGTTAGGTCTTCACGCAGCCGCGCCAAAGCTTCAACGACAACTTGAGGTACACCCACGTCGCCTACAACAGGTGCTGCAAGGGCGTCCCCACAAACGGAAACACGGAAGCGACCGATAGAGTGTTTTGGATTCGAATGATTGAATTTGAGCGTAATCGAGATCTCGGTCGGTGCTTCGATCAACAATGGCTGCTCTAACTGAAACACCGCCGCATGATCTTTGCCGATTTGACCATCCACGGCCCAGCCTGAGATCGGATCGTCGTCGATCGAGGCCGCCACGGATAGCGAATCTGTATTTTGTTGGTGCGTCGCGCGAGCTGCAATAAACTTCCGCTGGGGGTTTGCATCGCCCTTGATCGTTAGTTGGATATCGCTAAGTACAAAGTTCCCATTGTCCGCACGACCTGGTCCTTTGTTCGGAAGTGAGTCGTGGGCCAGTGCTTCGAGACGAATCGCCTGCATCTGCAGTTTCTCAGGCGTGCAGGTTATTGTGATGACGTCCTGACTGGGTACAGCACCGGAACTCAGGAAGGAACCATCAGGCTGCAGCTGGAAATTTTCTGCATGCTTTGAAACTACACTGCCCGTCAGCGGGCTCCACGCGCCCGCCGAGACTTCGCGAGTGTTTTCGGACAGTAGCCATGTGGACAATTGCTTTGACAATTCATCGCGCGTATAGTTCTGTAACTCCGATTCGAGTGCACTCAACTTGCTCGCAAAGGCCTCGCGACGCGCGGCATTTTCTTGCGATTCCAGATCCACTTTCTTTTCGCAACGGATCGCCGTCGTAAACGTGGCAGCCATGCGATAGTAATCGACGTTGGGAATCGGGTCGAACTTGTGATCGTGGCACCGCGCACAACCGACTGACAAACCTAAAAAGGCTACGCCTGTAGTCGCAACCATATCGTCGAGTTCATCGTAGCGAGCGGACTCGAATTCCGTTTCGGTCAACTGTGTTGGAAACGCACCACCACAAAGAAATCCGGTCGCCATCCATGCCAGTGGTTCGTCAGGGGCCAGTTCATCGCCGGCCAATTGCCATTGCACAAATTGATCGTAAGGCAAATCACGATTAAAGGCCCGAATTAAGAAGTCGCGATAGTGGTACGCATTCGGTCGATCATAATCTTGTTCGTAGCCATGCGACTCAGCGAACCGTGCCACATCCATCCAATGCCGCGCCTGTCGTTCGCCATAGTGCGGGCTATCGAGCAAGTGGTCGATCAGTGCCGCCCACGCTCCGTTATTTATCGCGCCGGCGGTCCCCAATTTCGCAGTCCATTCTCGCATCTCATCGGGAGTCGGTGGCAACCCAAGCAGATCAAACCAAGCTCGCCGCACCAACACATGCGCCTCGGCAACTGGGTTGGGAGCGAGGTTACTCGGCTCTAAACGAGCCAACACATAGCGGTCTATATCCGAGCGAATCCACTTTGTTTCGTCCGCAACTACTGGCGGCTCAGACATTGCGAGCGGCTGAAACGACCAAAAATTGCGGCGAGATTCAACGTCCATCACTGCCGGAGTCGCGAGCGGTTTACCATCGCGCGGGTCCGCAGCACCCGCTTGAATCCATTTTTCAAAATCTGCGATGATTCCCGCGTCCAGTTTTCCTTTCGGAGGCATCTCAAGATTTTCATGTTTGAGCGCACTCAAGAGTAAACTCTCCGCAGTTTTTCCGGGTACAACCGCTGGACCGTTTTCACCCCCCTTGCGCGTTGCGTCACGTGAATCGAGTAGCAGTTCACCACGCAATTTACCCTTGGCCGCAGCCTCAGCCGAATGGCAACCATAACACTCGCGAACCAAAACCGGGCGAATCTTGGCTTCGAAAAAATCCAATTGATCTTTTGGGATTTCATCTGCACCTCGAAGCGCTCCGCTGCAAACTATCAAGATAGTCGCAGCTAAGACGGCAATCGGAAATATCAAATGGATGCGGGAATTGCGAGTCATGAGTCGACTCAAGGTCCTTCATGGCGATCAGAGGAGGGGGTAATCCGTTTCAACGGATCGGTGAGTATCGATTTAGTATAACAGATGTTAAGCTAGAAACTGGGCTGATAAAAAGTGATAAAAAGTGTAGAACGGTTGTCCCCAACCGTTCTGGCGAAGGGCAACGGACCGAAGTTAACTCGCATTTCTCCAACGGATGAGAACGTTCAATTGAGCCGGCCAGTCTTGCGGAACGATTGAGGACATATCGTTCTACAATAGTTTTTATCAGCCCAGCTGGAAGCTTACCCCACTATCGATTTGGCAAGCTGGAAGCTTACCCCACTATCGTGGCTGCCAACGTGCATGTGATTGCATGTACAATTCCTTAACTGCTAACCGCCTGCCATCAAATAGAGCCTCTTTCCACTCATAAAACACAGGCGATTGCTTTGGCTACCGGAGTATCTGTTCAGGATGACGAATGAAGTCGAAGACACAATCGTCGTAACTTTTGAGCATCTCGATGCTTGCTTAATGCTGGCTAGCGATATCGCTCCGGTCACGGATCCCCAACAGTTGGTGGATCTGTTGCCCGCTTGTTCGCCTCCGGCGCAGCGTTTGATCTTGTCAGAACTGGTCAAATTCGACATGGCGCAGGCTGCCGATGCTGGATTTCTGCGAAAGCTCGATTTTTATAGCGATGTTCTAGAACCGCTCTACACGGCGGGACAGATTCCGTTTGACCTTGTATTGGAGGAAATTCAAATTCGACGTTCGTGCGGGGAA
>JAYVHC010000145.1:0-13242 GCA_043771575.1 Planctomycetia bacterium | reverse complement strand
ACTGTGCTTTGTCGCGCGGAGTGCGTGCGAGCTCGTCCGGCAGCCAAACAGCGTGCCATATGCAAGCACTGGTGCTGGGGAAAAACCTGCTACTTTTGCTTTTGCCACATTGCAAGTAGACTGCGATGTCCGCTGCGTTGGGATGCAGTTGGGTTGGCCTCTCTCACGCAAGCTTTTGGCATGAAAAACTATCCGCAGTTATTTTTGAACACTCGCAAAGCAGGTTCCTTTTTGGGACAGCATCCGTGGGTTCTTGAAAAGTCGATTATCGATCCGACCGTGCCGCTTGAGCCAGGAACGATTGTAGACTTGATGCATCCGAAAGGACACTGGATCGGTCGCGGTGTTTACAATCCGTTGAGCCGGATTCGTGTGCGGCTCTATCAGTGGGAGCAGTCGGCGGATCTCGATGAAGTCTGGCTGCGCGGGCAACTGGAAAACGCGGTATCGATGCGAGACGCTTGGCAGCGGGCTCACGTCGCGCTCGACGCCGTGCGTTTGGTAAACAGCGAAGGCGACGGACTAAGCGGATTAGTGATCGACAAGTTCGCGAACTACCTAGTGGTGCAGTTTTCTGCGATCGCGATGCAGGGCTGGTCGAACGAAATCGTCGAATGGTTGCAGCAGCGATTTGCACCGGCGGCAATTTTCTTGCGAACGGATCAGAAGACCGCCGCGAATGAAGGGACCGAAGATCGCGACGAAGTCATCGGTGTTGTGCCCGACCAACCGATTGAATTGAACGAGTGTGGAGTTCGCATCCAACTGGATTTGGCGAGTGGACAGAAGACTGGCTATTATTTGGACCAGAGAGCTAATCGAACCCGAGCTGCCTACTGGGTGCAGCCCGGTCCGATGCTGGATGTTTGTAGTTACTTGGGTGGATTTTCGCTGGCTGCTTGTCGCTGGGGCAAACCGACGAGTGTGATTGCCCTGGACTCGAGCAAACGGGCACTTGAGCAAGCGGCGACGAACGCGGCGCTTAACGGATTCACTCAGATCACTTTCGAGCACGCGGATTGTTTTGAACGACTGGGTCAAATGCAACAATCGGGCGAGAAATTCCAAACGATCGTGCTCGACCCGCCGCGAATGGCGAGCAATCGCGGGAACGTTTCTGCCGCGTTGCGCGCCTACCACCGCTTGAATTCGCTGGCGCTTGAGTTGCTAGAGCCTGGCGGAATACTGATCACGTGCAGTTGTTCAGGTCGGGTAAGCCGCGAAGACTTTGCGGGGGTGTTGGCTGCGGTGGCTTCACGTCAGCGACGCAGCGTGCAGATAATTGAGAGTTTAGGTGCGGACTTCGATCATCCGATTGCCACCAATTGCCCCGAAAGCGAATACTTGAAGTGTTTTATCTGTAGGGCAAAATAAAAATGGTCATGGTATGCCGCTCCATCGTCACACCATGACCATGCATGTCGTTGGAACGAGTCCGAGGACCCGTTCCACCCTCCCAATCCGTGGTATAAATTTTATCGACCGGTTCGCGTTGGTTGCTTTGATTATTTTCGGAATTTTTGGCCGGGCTGATTTGACGAACCAAGTTCCTAGCGGATTAGATTAGGCATCTGAGCGACGTTGTCCTGGTTCTCAGGCAGTTTGTTCACCGAGTCTTGTGCAAGGCGAGCTTCCGAAGTTGGCGTGGGTGACAATAGGCTTTGGTATTGGGGTTGGGGGGCGGCGTGGGTAGCTGGCACAAAGGAGAGAGTGTCACAACCTGGCGGCGCATAGCGGTTGAGAGATTGAAAATGAGCGTTACCATACTCCTCTGATCCGCATCCAGCTTGGCCGCAAGGTGCGCAACCTGTTCCACAGGCTCTCCCGCGCTGATGGCCTGCCAATCGCTGGTACATCAGAGCACATTCCGCAGCGCGTTCGGCAGGGTAGTTTGCCCACAATCCCTGCGTACAGCCGGGATTTAGCAACATGCGCGCGGTTGGGTTGTCCGGACCTTGCATGGGCCAAGAAATCGGTACCTGTGCTGAGTTGGGTGTTTGCGAAATCAAGCCGTTGCGAAGTATCTGGTCGATTGGGCTATGGCGATGGCGAATTCCGATAGGCAGCGATGCTGGGTCACTGGCTGGCATGGGTGCCACATCTTCACCCAATAAGCCGTCGGATGGGCTTGAATTTGCACCTGGAAAAGGATCTTCGATGGGGTTGGCAGTGATCTCTGATTGGAAGCCGCGTGGACGTGTTAAATCGGCCGCGGCGGCGGGTTGGAAACTGTCTCCTTGACCGGACTTGACCAGCATGGATCTGGGGTCGGCTTGGTTTTCGAGAATCCTAATTTGTGCGTGGCAAAACGAGGGGCCGCAGTAGAGAAATGCTCCTACGGCAAAGACTTTGAATCCATTCATGTTGGCACCCTAGTGCGAAAAAGTAGTCGCCGAGCGTCGACTCGGCGACGTGTTTAAGGTCGCATTAAAAGGGCACCACGAACATTTCCCAGATGCATGGTAACTTAAACCACATAAACTGCGAGGCTGGTGTCGCAGTGGGCATCGTGTGTGCTCTAAAGATATCATTCACTCTGAAAGCGCAGTTGGCAAATCCGCAACAGGAGAATTTCTGTCGAATCAACTGCGTGCAGGCGCGAATTGCAGCATGTTCGGGTTCTGCGGGCTAGCACTAGTTTGAGGTCTCCCCAAACTGCAGGCCTTAGGTCGTTCGGCTGTTCACCGCTTGAAGCAATCGTTGGCGGATCATGTACAAGCGGGTGCTTTCGGTGATCTTCTCGCCTTCTAAGTTACTGACATAAAAGACGTCGACGACCTGATCCAGGTGCGTACTGATCTTGGCGAACTGAAGAACAAGTTGCAGATCGAATAGCACTCGCGAGATGTCATAGAGCAGGCCCATACGATCGTAAGCGAAAAGAGTGATGATGGTGAATTTTTCCGATGTGCTGTTGTCGAAGCGAACTTGGGTTGGCTGGATCTTCAAGCCTTCAGCGGCTTTGGTGCGGCTGTTTCGCCAGATCTTCGGAAAAGTCGGCGGCTGGGAGTTGGTTGGGTCGAGGGCTTTCACGAGCGTCGAGCAAATCTCGTCGATGCGTTGTTGCGGGGGCGCTCCTTCAAACTCGCTGTCCTCGACGTAGAACTTATCCCATACGATATCGTCGGGCTGAGTGTGAATATCGGCGGCCAAGATTTGCATGCCTTGGCTGGAGAGGGCTCCGGTGATGCGATGGAAAGTGCCAATCGGTTTGCCGGACTGCTTGAGCGCGATCGTGTACTCGACCGCTTGCTGGGCTGGACTGAAGCGTCCCCAAGCCAATACGGGCTGCGTTTCCAAGTTGCGGAGTTTTGAGAGTTCGCTGACAATCTGGCCGGGCGGGATGCGCAATAGATAGCTGAATGGCAACGCTTCTACTTGCCGCTTCCACCAGTCGTCGTCGGCACCTGGCGGAACCAACTTGAGCACCTGAAGTTGCCGATCGCGCACGTCGGCTCGGAACTTTTCACCAGGTTTGTCGTCGCGGAAGTGTGAATCCGTTTGACGATACAACTGAACCAGCAAATCAACTTTCCATTGATTCACCACGTCGGGTCCAACACCCGCCAAATCCGCGTAGGTCATAAGCAATAACAGGACCAAGCGCTCGCTCGAACCGACTACGGACGCGAAGCCGACGATCACTTCGTTGCTATTCAGATCGTGACGAAAAGCCGTATTGGACAGCAGCAGATGTTGATGCACGAGGAACATCAACGTCTCTTTGTCCTGTGCGCTCAGCCGCAAGCGATCAGCGGTTTCCGCAGCGATGCGACGACCGACTTCACTGTGATCCTCGATAAATCCCTTGCCGAGATCATGGATCAGTAGAGCCAGATGCAGGATGGCTTTGTTCTTGAGTTCGCGGTACAAGTTTCCGAGCGTTGAGTTCGCCGTTGCCAAGTCGGTGACACATTCCACGGTGCGAATGCAATGCGCGTCGACCGTGTACTTGTGATACTCGTTGAACTGCAGCAAACATCGCGCGTGCTTCATGCCAGGAATGATCTGTTCGAGCACGCGCAGTTCCTGCAATCGTCGAAGTTGCGATCCAAGATTACCATAGTGGGATAACAGTTCCCAGAATCGTTGAATCGTGACGGGGTCAATTTCCGAAATGGGCCGACCCAGCATAGCTGAACGAATCTCGCGCCACGTATTGTGTTCAATGGGGCGACCATACCTGTTCGACAGCGACATCAGTTCAAGTACGGCTGCTGGATCACGTTTCAATCGATCGAGGCCGGAACGGGTTGCCCAGACGTGTGACCAACCGACGCGATAGTCGCGATGTACGGGCAGGCCGACGGCGTGTTCGAGACTTTGAGTGATCCGCGACCGCATCTTGGCTGAGGCTAAAAAGTGCGCGCTGCTGTAGCGAATCTCGCTGGTCTTTTCGAAGTACTGTTGCATAAACTGCTCGACCGGCAAGATGCCCTCTGCACCGTAAAAACCGCTCCATGTCGCCAGCTTCATTTGCAGTGGTCTGTCGAGTTGATCCTGCGACTTGCCATATTCAAAATGCATCTGATTGCGAAGTCGCAGAAGATATTGATAGCCGCTCTTGAGTGCGTTTTGATCTTCCGTTGATAAGTGGCCGAGCTGTGCCAGCTGATCGAGTTCGCATTCGCCGTACTGAGTGAAACCGATCCAGCGCACGAGTTGAATGTCGCGCAGTCCCCCGCGCGAACGCTTGATGTTCGGTTGCAACAGGAACACGGTTTCGCCATATTTGCGGCGCTCTTCGAAGCGAGCTTGTTCAACTGCGCGGATCATTTTTCCGCTACGACGTTTGGCACCCTGTCGCAAGTTTCGCATTAACTGGCCGAAGAGATCCACACTGCCAGCGATCACCCGACTTTCTACCAATGAGGTATAAACGGTCGCATCGGTCCATGCCAACCTCAGGGCTTGCTGCGGTGTGCGAAGTGAAAATCCTAACTGGCAACCGGCATCAACGATCCACTGGCTGAGTTTGCGCGCAAGCGGTATAGCGTGCTGCGAATAAGCCTGCGAATGGAGCAACATCAAATCGACGTCGGAGAACGGTGCCACATCTCGCCTGCCATAACCACCGTGCGCAACCAAAGTAACGTGCTTGTCAAGTTTATCGACCGACAATTCTACTAAGGCTGTTTGCAGCAACTCGAGCACAAGGCTGTCGATCAAATCGGATAGCCGCACACAGACTTGCAGGCCCGATACGCCGCTGTCATGCAGCGCGCGCAGCCGCTGACGGCCGTCTTGTAAACGTGCGCGACATTCGATCACTGCTTGTGGCAGGCCGCCTGCTACTGGCATTGGCTCCCCTGTTAGATGGCTTCTTCGCCCGATTCACCCGTTCGGATGCGGATGGCGTCAGCGAGATCGGTCACAAAAATCTTGCCGTCGCCAATCTGTCCGGTCTGTGCGGTATTCAAAATCGTATCAATCACTGTCTGCAGGTTCGCGTCGGTACAGACTACTTCGATTTTGACTTTGGGAACAAAGTCGACTGCGTACTCTGTGCCGCGGTAGATTTCAGTATGGCCTTTTTGTCGGCCAAATCCGCGAACTTCACTGACCGTCATTCCATGAATGCCTTGCTCGGTCAGTGCATTTTTAACGTCTTCGAGTTTGAAGTGACGTACGATTGCTTCGATTTTCTTCATCCACTAAGTCTCCGAAAAAGCATTTCTGCGATTCTTGCACAGAACGAGTAGTTTATCCTCTTCTGCCCTGCTCAGGAATCGGGAATCCAATCCGAATTTCAACTTTGCGGGACGGACTCACTGGCTGGATTGGGCCGAACCCAGGGTTGATCAGGCAATCCAGAAATCGCATTTTGCTGACGAGCTACAACAAACAGCCAATCGCTGAGTCGATTGAGGTAAATGATAATTCGCCCGCAATCAGCAATTCCCGATTGTTGCGACAAGTGCACGACGTCGCGCTCGGCTCGGCGGCAGACTGTCCTCGCCCAGTGAAGCGCAGCGGACGCGGGGCAACCTCCAGGAAGCACAAAATTCTTCAGTGGTGGAAGCGTTTCTTCCATCTCGTCGATTGAACGTTCCAAATCACCCGTGCGAGATTCCGGCAGTAGACACATGCCCTGAGCAACAGGATCCGGCGTCGCCAATTCTGCGCCTATCGAAAACAGATCGCTTTGGATTTGGGTGATAGTTTGAGCGAGTTGCTCTGAGTCGGGCGACAGCGACTGAATAACCATTCCCAAAATGGCATTGAGTTCGTCGACGCTACCGTAGGCCGCAATGCGCGGACTGTCCTTGAAAACGCGCGGACCAGCAAACAAGCCGGTAGTGCCGGAATCGCCAGTCTTGGTATAAATCTTCATTGGCGGATATCTTCTCGAAGGCGCACGTAAGCGTAAATCGTCAGCGTATGTTATGCCATGGGTCAAGACTTCTGAAGCGGAAGTGTCGCACTATGCAAGAACAAAAAATAGTAGGGGCTGCTGGGATGTTGCTCTTCGCTATCGAGCCGCCAGCAAAATTTCTGTTGTTGCGCCACCGCAATCGATGGGATCTGCCCAAGGGGCACGCTGAAGCAGGCGAGGACATATTAACCACGGCACTGCGCGAGACTTATGAAGAGACGGGCGTGCTGGCAAACTCCATCCGCGTCGATTCGGAATTCCGATTCGAATTGCAGTACCTTGTCAGTTATCCTAATCGAGGCGAGTGTCTGAAGCGAGTCACCTACTTCATCGGTTACTTGCCGACGGTAAGACCGATCGTGCTCACAGAACACGAAAGCCATCGGTGGTGGACTTGGCCGCAGTCACAAAGCCTGCAGCGACAAACGATCGATCCGCTGTTGCAAGCTGCCCGCACGCACTTTGAAAAGTACCCGCAGCGGCTTATTTGTTTGCCCACACACTACCGGCATATTGACTGACCAAACGTGCGCGAGTCTCCGTGGCACGCGAAGGCTCGCCCGCTTTGGGCCATAATTGAACAAGTTGATAGAGAGCTTCGGCGTGCGATTCTGCATCCGTGAAGAACATCCAATCGGTACGGAGGTAAGCCAACAACGCCAGCGATGGTTTCTCGAGGGCAATGTAGCACGCCCCTTGGGCGTTGTAGATGCGCGCGAAAAGCTCTTGGTCCGTCGAATCGTACTTTACAACCATCTGCTTCAGTTGATCGAGTGCCTGTTGCGGCTTGCCATCGCGTGCGTCGCAGACTGCCGAGCCCACTTCGGCGAGACTCTTAAGTCGTGCCACCGCTGCGTTTGCAGCCGTTAAACCTGAAAGTTGCTGAAAACGGGTACGGGCTTCCGTGGTTTTGCCTTGCCCCAATTCAAGTTGAGCTAGGCGATAGACGGCCGTCGCTTTGGTTTCGGCGTTGGGCGAACTCATCAGTACCCCATAGTATCGCGCCGCTTCATCGGGTTTGCCAAGTCCGACCGCCAAATCGCCTAGCAACGCACTCAAATCGAACATATGGTGCGAGTTTTTGTTTTTCCCAGCCAAGGCAAGCAAGCCATCCTTAGCTTTCGTCTTGTCACCGCCGGTCCCCGTTAATCCCAGTTTCCCCTCGCTGAAGAAGCGATAGAACTCGATGTCTTGAACGATTAAAGGGTTCTTGATGGTTGTAGTGTCAATTTTCTTTAACTCATCAAGCACCTGCGTATACTGTTCTTGCGCAAACATTTCACGGGCACGATCCAAGCCACTGGGCTCGTCGTCAAAAACGACTTTCCGAATTTCGGCGACCGGCAATTTTTGATTGATGCCGCGCACTTCGATGGTGATGACATCGCGAGTGATTTCAATGAGTTTACCGGATGCAACGGCGCCTTGAATTGGATAAACCTTGTCCTGAGCTCGAAGCGCAGCGGTCAGAAACAGGCACAAAGCGATGGTTAGGCAAGACTTCCAATAACGTTGTAGAGTGGTTTTCATAGTTTTTTGATCGATGGTGGATGACGTTGAATGGTTTACTGTGGGCTTGTAGCCGGGCGACCAAGTCCGACTGCTGGTTGACCAAGTGCTTTTTGAATTAGTTTCAGCAGCGCATCGAACTTGGTGGTCATTTCGGGCCCACCCAACCCTGGATACAGTCGAGCGGTGGATTGTATGTCTTTGGCGGCTTGCTCCAATAACTTGGTCTTGTCTTGCGGCTGGCTTCCGAGAGCGAACTTGTAGCGGCTATGAGCAACTTGATAGCGAGCTTCGTAAAACAGGTCCGCGTTGTTTGGATTTTTGCCCGCCACGTTGGCGATTTTGCTAAACCCCCAAATCAAATTGGCTCCGTTCTTGCCGGGCTTGGCGCCTTCGATTGCCGTCTTGTGATGCTTGAAATCTTTCGCATCGCCCCATGCCTGATAGGTTTTGGCAGCTTCGATCTGTGCGTGCAATGTGTTGCTCGATTCGATCAGCGAACCGATGGTTGCAACCGCTTCGTCAAATTTGCCGAGTCCTCGTTGCGACCTAGCATACATCAAATTGACTTGTGCATCGATGCCTTTGGGCTGCATCCACTCAGCATCTGCTCGGCCTTTAGCAATCATCTTGACCAGAATTGCGGATGCTTCGGTAAATGCACTTTGGGCTCCCGCATCGTTTTTTAATTCGTCAGCCACACTCAGCAATGTATCGGCAGCCCAGTAAATTGTGCCAAATGCTGTCGCGTTCTTTCCCGCTTCGGAAGTAACTTTGATTAGAGCTTCAGAGAGCTTCTTGCGTTTGCCAACGTCCTTGGTAGATGTAACCGCCTCTTTTAGGTCCCGCGCAAGCTGCACATAGATGCCGCCAAGCAATTGCGGCCCCGTGGCATCCTTCTCAGAGGCTTTCTCGAGCAAGCCGATAAGCTCAGACAACTTTTGAGACACGGTGTTGGCATCGACCGCGTCACTCTTCAGCTTGCCAACCTCAACCTGCAAGGCGGTGCTGTAAGTGTCCATCATGGCTCGAGTGCTAAGGCTGTCAGGCTTTTCTTTGAGCATGTTCAGCGGAGCGAGCTCATCGAACAATTTGGCGGCTTCAACGGCTTGATCGTCCGCCAAGTACAGTTTCGCCAAGTAGTTGATCGATTCGATCTCAAGACCACCTAGGGATTCTTTCTTGATCGCACTCACCGCTTTAGCCAGCGAATTTGAGGCCAGCTTGCGAGCCGCTTGCAGTTCAGGCGTCTCGCCTTGGCTGGCGCGTTTGGCTTCAACATAGCGACTATAGAATTGAAGGGCGGCTTCGCGATGCGTGTTGGCACCGGCGGCGGTAGTTGTGGGAACCAGATGCAAGTACGCTTCCGCTTTGCTCCACTCTTTGTTAATCAGCGAGAACTGGACGAGTGCAGCGGCAGCGGTGGCGGATTCTTCGGCGTCAGGCCAGGTGGCCAACAAGAATTCGGCAAATGGTCCCAATAGATCAATAAGTTGTGCGCGGAGGGCTTGGTCCTCCGTTTTGAATAGTTCGCCGTAAGCCGCCAAGGCAATCGTACCGGCGCGCAGCCCGTTTTCAGTACCGGGATTCGACATGGCCAGGAATTCCCCCAGCGCAATCGCTTCCCAAGGCTGTTGTTGCTTGAGCAAACAGAACGCAAGCTTCTGACGAGCCTCGAAGAGCTGATTGCGTTCGTCTTTCTTCGAGAACAATCGCAAGCTGGTCTGTAGATACTGGGTAGCCTGTTCGAAATTCACACGCGCACTCTCCTTCGCGTCGACGAGTTGCTGCTGCTTGGCTTTCTTGTCTTCCTCAGTGATGGTGGGGTCAGCGATTTGCTCCTCAAGCCCGCTCACCTCAAGCAAACTGGTTTCGCCGCGTTGGACGCGTTCGGTAGCCGCTTCGAGCGCCTCGGCAAAGGTCTTGACCTTCGGCACATCGGCAGCTTTTGCAGCCACAGGTTCCGCCCCCAGCTCCGCTAAGAGCTTGCGAGCTTCGTCTTGGTGCGAGCCAGAGATTCGCATCATCCCGCGCAATTGTTCACGCGTGTCGCGAGTTAATTTCGAGGCGTTGCGATCATCTTTGTCCTTCTTCTCAAGTTCCTTAATCCAAACGATGCGAACTTTGTAGCGCTCGAGTTTCAAAGCCATCACTTCCGCAGCCTTACGCTCATCCGGCCGTATTTGTGATTCCCATCGCTCTGCTCGATCGTCCGCGATTTGGAATTTACCCTGTGACGCGAATAACTTCATCAATTCAGTAACCGCTTGCGTTTGCAACATGCGCAGGGAATCAACCCCCTCTTGATCGGCGATCCGTTGATAGCCATCGATCGCATCATCGATTTTGCCCAGCGACTCTTGCACTCCGCTGCGGTAAAACAACGCATAGTTGCGAATGCCGACGATTTCCTTCTCCTTCAGGTACAGATCGTTGTACATTGCCAACGACGTTTCGAGGTCTTTCTGCCAGTCGGGGCTCGCTTTCGCGCGACTTCGGCCTCGGTTTTCGATGGCGGCCGCAGCCAATAATTGCGATCGACGAACTTCGCCACGCAATTGCTCACGGTAAGCAACCTTGTTGGCATCATTGGCATCGGTCCTCGCGCCCTTGATCTGCTCGAGTATCCCAGCCAGTTCTTTGACCGTCTCCTGAAACAAGTCGTGCGCTTCCGTGAAGTACTTGATCGCTTCTGGAATATCTTGTTTCGAATCACCCGCTTTTAACTTGGCTTCTTCGGCTCTGGTAAGCAATAGGTTACCCAGCGACAACTGGGCTTCACCGCGTCGCGGATGTTGCGGACGATTTTTCAAAAACGCTCGGATTGCTGACTCTGCCTGGTCGAGCTTTACCGGACGCTGCGCATTTTGCGCCGTCATTTGGGTAGCCGCGCTGTAGAGTAGTATGCCGCGCTCCAGCGAAATCACCGCTTTGAATTCATCGTTGACGTTGGGTTCGTCTTCCAAGTCGCTCAGGTAGACCAATGCTAAATCGAACAGCCGCTCGTTGCGAAGCTTTTCAAGAAAAAGCTTGTAGGGTTCTTCGGCAACCAAATTCGAAGTGCAGAAATTCGAGTTGCAAAATCCAAGCACCAATACCAAGCAGGCAAGAAAATGCCAGCCTCTCATCGCGGTGTGCGATGGCGGCGCACTTGCTCGAAAGGGATCTAAATTCTTCATAGGAGCATTTTTCTGAGGCATTGGCCAAGCTGATCAAAAGGGGCCGAATGGGAATTTTGAATTGTACGGTCTGCTTATCACCAATCTAGCATTTGCAAATCGCAAACGTAGGCCCGGTTCAATTCCAAATTCGTGCTGGTCCTGGTCGTTGGGCCAATTTCGCGACTCTGTGAATGCGGAACAGGCTCGGATGGCTGAGTCCGTTGGCCAATAAAAATTGCCGAAAAGTACCGAAAAGTTGCTGACGAGTAGTGGGCAATACTGTTTAGCCTAGCTCATCAATCGTTAAACCTCAACCAGAAAATCGCCTCCGTACTTCGGATCGCACCCGCGCATGTCCACCGAACCCGCCGTTCCTCGGATCGTGGACGTCTCGTCCGCCGAACCCGCCCATTGTGTTGCAACAGCCAAGTTCCTCGGGAGCGATCGATAAGCGACGGAATCCAACGCTCGATTCAACTCCGCGGTACCGCAATGCGGGCAGACACCTCATTTGCCAGTCGAGTGCTAGCATCCGAAAATGGTCTGGGCCGGCACTAAGCCGTTTGCTAAAAGAAATTTAACCACACAACCGTACCCCGCCAATGGAAAATATGATGACCACGACTTCAACCAGCTCGCACATTTCCGTCGGTGCGCCGACAGTGCTCACGCGATCCCACTGTCACAGCCAAATAATCATCCCCGCTCGGCTCGCATCGACGCGGTTGCCGGAAAAACTGCTCTTGCGTGAAACTGGCAAAACCGTTTTGCAACACACCTTCGAGTCCGCGTCGCTGGCCAAGCGTCCTGACGGGATTGTGATCGCAGTTGACTGCGAAAAACTTGATAAGACAGTCAAGAGTTTCGGCGGTCGCAGCGTGCTGACCGACCCCAGCCTCCAGAGTGGCACCGATCGAGTTGCCGCCGTCGCCAAGCAAATGCCTGAAGTCGATCTGTTCATCAATGTCCAAGGCGATGAACCCGAAATCACCGCCGAAGCGATCGATGAAGTCACGCGTTTACTCGAATCCAATCCCCAAGCTGATGTGGCGACGCTCGCCGCACCGATTCGCGACCGCAGGCGTCTTGAAGATCCAGCTTGTGTGAAAGTTGTCCGAGATCACCACGGTCGCGCACTCTATTTCAGTCGTAGCCCAATTCCTCATGCCCGCAGTTGGGACGAGTCGCTACTCAGCAGCAATCCGCCTGCGTTCCTACAGCACATCGGCATCTACGCCTACCGTCGCCAGTTTCTACTAAAGCTCGCCCAATTGCCGAGCAGTCCACTCGAACAGCTTGAAAAACTCGAGCAACTGCGTTTCCTTCAAGCAGGCAGTGAGATCGTACTGGGCGTTATCGAACATGCTCCCAAAGGCATCGACACTTGGAACGACTATCGCGAGTTCGTCAAGCGTCAAAGCTGCGCAGCAGCGTAGTTTCTGTTCCGTAGGACGCCGTGTCCGTCAGTTCACTTGGCCAGAGTTACGCGCAGATAACTCTTGCTCATGCTTGCTGAGCGCGAACGTGGCAGACTAATTTTCAATCAAATCGTTTAACCGGTA
Source organism: Planctomycetia bacterium (assembly GCA_043771575.1). Taxonomy (GTDB): domain Bacteria; phylum Planctomycetota; class Planctomycetia; order Pirellulales; family Pirellulaceae; genus Aureliella. Next base: position 634 of record JAYVHC010000145.1, on the reverse strand, counting down.
GCCAACGGCGACGAGGACCTGCCGCATATGCCAACGATAGCCACGCGAAACTACCGTGCATTGCTGGCTAGTATGCAAGCAATGAACACTTGAGTTGTTCAACGTCAGCATGACACGAACAAGCAATTAGCAATACCCATTCCCCCCACATGCGGACCATTCTATCAAATTAATAGTTTTGATATATCGATCTTCAAGCGCGCCATTTCATTGATAATCGAACACGCAATCGATAGGTTGAGGATCGAGCTTGGCATTGTCATGAGAACTTATCGCTGATTCTCAATTCTCGTTCAATCCTTTTCATCTCGAAGCGAATCGAATCGAACGTCACTCCAGTCTTGCTGTCTCGAACACGACCACCTTTAGCTTTGATACTACCGATGGCCGCTTGCGAACGATATCCAACCCTGATGCAACTACTTGGCAGTTGACGCCCGCTGAAACGGTCGGACTTCCCACGGCGACTTCGGGTAACGTCATCAAGACTCCCACAGATGCCCAAGCCAAAGTTATCAACGAGCGGAATAAGACTTGGAAATATCGAACGGATCGGTATGGGCTCGTTACCGAATCGATTACCGCCCTGGGTTATGTCCACGCTGGTCCGCAACGCGGATGGATTACCCGTCAT
>JAYVHC010000144.1:0-3992 GCA_043771575.1 Planctomycetia bacterium | reverse complement strand
CTAGAACAAAGTTGATAAACAAGGCTTGCATTTCGACTAAGAGTTTAGCGAGATTTGGGGGCGAGGTGCATGCGATCGTTAAGAAATCCACAAAATAATTGTCGCCCGCAAGTCGCGAGAAGCGTCAGAATTTAGGACATTTTTGCAAAATCACTTTGTAAAAATTACAATCAGTTCCCTGTATTTGCAAAACTCAGATGGCCTTCCCAGCCCCTACAAGCGGCTCAAACTATCTATCTTTCGGCCGTTTGAGCGTTGTTTTTAGGTCTTGCACCCTTTTTCGTTTGGAGTCCTACTTTGGCATGCCAAGTGCTCTCATTATGGTAGCGAGCAGCCGAGGCCCATAGCGGTGCTAGGTTGTTTTGCTCGCAAGGGCTGCTGAGTTACCAAAACTCGACCGCAGCAAACCAGTCGCAAGATCAACATCCTTGAAAACTGCAAGTTTGCGTGGAGCCATCCGCTACAAGTAACTTAGCAGGAATCTGAATGCGATAACGACAGGGAAGCACCGTGACCTTAGAGGCGCGTCACCGCTGTAGGTGACAAATATATGGCTGCATCAGCCCCAGGCCCGCATTTCACGGTAGAAGAGGGCCCGCTTGGAAGAGCCACCAAGCGGGCCCTTTTTCGTTGTTAGTCTTCTGGAAGTGGACGATCTTTGGTTTCAGGCAAGAATGGCAATACCAGTAATCCGACGAGATAGATACACGCTAACCAACATGCGGCGGATCGAAATGCGTCAAGTTTTGCAGCGGCTTTCATAACATCATCGGCTGTTTCAGGCAACGCGCGGACCGCAGCCACGGCAAGATTGCTTTGCAGAACACCGAGTGTGAACGGTCCGCTGGCCGCCACAAATCGACCCACGTTGTAACAAAAACTCGTGCCAGTGCTTCGCAGTCGCGTTGGAAACAGCTCCGGCAAATAAATTGCGAATCCTGCAAACAAGGACAGCTGAGCGAATCCCATCACGCCACTCATCCAAATGTCGCTTTTGGATTGAAAGCACTGAAAGAAGAACACGGTCGCGGCAAAGGCACCAACAAAACCGATTGCGAAAGCTTTTTTGCGTCCTATGCCTTGAGCCAGCCGAGAGAATGCCAGCATCCCGCAAAACGCACCGATGTTTTGCACGATCAAATTATAAGCGGACCACTGCGCTTTGGCTTTGCCAAGTTCGGCGCCACTTAGGCCCTCCGCGCGCAGCGAAGCATCCATCGCGGAACTTACCAACTCGGGACTGAAGAAGCCTACGCCCCACAATCCCACAACACCCGCAACGCACAGTAACATTCCAAGCAACGCCGGTTTGCGCCAACGCGGATCGGCGAACATACTCGTATACGAACCCATGGCGAGGCCACCGATTTGCTTGCTCGCTTTCTTCGCCGCAACCCATTTTTCCGGCTCCTTCAACTTGAGCATAATGAAGATGCACAGAAAGGCTGGCGCGGCACCAATCAAGAACATGTATTTCCACGATTGCTCCGGTGGCAAACCTGCCAACGACAAACTGAATAAACCGGCGGTCACATTGCCGACAGCCGAAAGCGATTGCAACCAACCAAGGGCCTTTGAACGTACGCGCTCAGGCAGGCCATCGGCGATTAATGCGACGGCAAGTCCAAACACCCCTCCGACCCCAAGTCCCGTCAAGAATCGGAAGAAGAAGAAATCGTTTACGTCGCGAGACAAGGCGCTCAAGCCGGTGCTTACTGAGTAGATAAAAACCGTTATCGCCAGTGTCTTTGCGCGGCCGATGCGATCTCCAACGGATCCAAAAATCAGGCCACCAACCGCCCAACCGACCACAAAGATGGATGTCGCATAAGATCCATAAGCTTTGATTACAGTTGGATCGGTCGCTTTGCCCATCAAGTCTGTGATCGCATTTTGCCGCGCCAAAATAAACAATTGCTGGTCAAGGCAATCGAACAACCAAGCCAGGGAGGCCATCGCAAAAATGAACCAGTGATATGAGTTCAGGTATTTCCACCAGGCGAGGTTGTCATCAGGTTTCAACATCAGAAGTTGCCTAAGAATCGGAAGGGAGAGGGCTAGTCGAAATCGAAGTGCCTATGATAGCCCAATCCTGCAGCGGTTGTGCGAGTTTCGAGTCGGATGCACCTGCCGCCAACTGCACAGCAATCGGTTTGGTACACGTTAATTACCCTTCAAATCAGTGGTCGCCACGTTTAAAGCAGTCTATGTTTTTTATGCTTACTGTTAGGCAGAAGCACACGGTGCAATCGTCTTATTGCGATTTGAGCCTGCGCCGAAAATTCCTCGCTCCTTCTTGGATCGTCAGGGGCAATTTCGATCGAATAAAGTTGCTCGCGCTGAACCACTCTGGCAACTCGTGCAACAGCATGCGGGATTCGATCAAGAGTATTTCAGGCGTCTCGTTGACACGCGTCACGTTCAGATATCCGCCCCAGCCTGAGTATGCCTTCGGTTCGCTGGCGGCTTCGCTCACCTTTGACCATGTTCCCCGCAACTTTTCATTTGACGCGAACTTCGGATCCAGCAGCCATGCAATCGTCGTCGAACCAGGAGCCGAAGAGCGTTCGATTCGCATCACGCCACTCAAGCGAATTTTTCCCAAGAGCATGAACTCAACTCGCGAATATGTCACTTTCGTTCCAGCGAGTTCGTCCGGAACCACTACCCTTGCAGCAAGCAAATCCGCTGCTGTTAGTTCCGTTACTTTCATTCCCGAAGAATCGTTCGATTCGGATTTGGCGAAAATCTGCTGCATCAGCTCTTTGTCGGCCAAAGATTCAAGTTTCGTGTGTACAACGAACGCTGAGTGAACTCTATGACCAACTCGATTACCCGCGTTATCAACCACATAATCCAGATGGATCGTTACGGGAGCAACAATCGAGTCGCGCGCAAACTTCTCCCAGCCATCGTTGCCCGCCAGTTGTGTTTTCGTTTGTTCAATTTGCTTCTCGCTCAACTCGCCAACCAATGACGGCGCAGGCAGTAAGACCTTCTCGCCTTCAAGAAACTCAACGCCATCCGTTGTCAGTTCGGTAAGGAGTGTCTGCGAACTACCGGAGCCGCACAACAAAACCATGACCACACCCACACGCAGCAAAAGTTTTGAAGTTGTGCTCATCAGGTATTTTTCACTTCGGGAAGTGCCCTTCAAACTTACAAAATCGCCGCGTCCGACCGTGCGGACTCAGCCCCCATTGGCTGAGCGGGAAAGCGGGAATAAGCACACGCTTCGAACAACTGTCGTTATTGGTCGGGCCTCAGGTTTTGCAAGTAAACGAAATAGCGATTGAGACCATCGTTCTATTCTCTACATCGGCCATTTACCGTCGACTATGTCTTTGGGCTGCAGTTGGCTTGGATCGATGACTACATGGCGGATCTTCTCGCGCTTCCAAGTGTAAGTGATATGCACCAAGCCATCCAATGTTTGAATCACTGCTGGATAGCTGTACTCGCCCGGTTGATCCTCAAGCACCATAGCGGCTTGCCACTTTTTGCCATCGCGTGCAACAGCCACATTCAGAGGCGAGCGTCCTTTGGCGGTGTGATTGTAGACAATCAACTGGCGGCCATCTTTGAGCGTTACCGCATCGGTTCCAGCACTCGGATTGGGCAAACTGCTCGCTTCCATGGCTCCCCAGGTCTTGCCCAAGTCTGATGATGCAATCTGAAAGACCTTGCCTTGGCGCGTGCGGCCGACGGCCAGCAGGCTCTCGCCACCCAGCGCGAGGATGCTAGGTTGAATGGCACTGAAAGCCTTGCCGTCGTTCACCGGCCCACTTCGCTTCCAGGTTTTACCGAAGTCGGCAGTCATCTCGAAATGGACTCGCCAACCAGCGTGCTCGGTACTTGAGCCACACAGTATTTCGCCATTGGTCAATTGAATGGGCTTGTTCTTGACCGGTCCATCGATTTGTTCGGGCAAGCGGCGCGATTCCGACCAAGTCGTTCCGCCGTCCGTGCTAGTCATCAACATGCCCCACCAA
>JAYVHC010000143.1:0-9620 GCA_043771575.1 Planctomycetia bacterium | reverse complement strand
CGTTTGCTCAGTTGCGTGGCTCGTGCCGAAAGCCAACATCATGCGTTGTGCCAGAGTGATCACGATCAAGCAGGCAGCGATATGCAGCCGCTGATGCAGACCGATTCCGAGCAGTTGCTGCACGCTGGACTCGCGGTGGGACAACGCACCTTCGAGCAATTGCTTGAGCACGCGGGACCGCGCGACAACTTCGATGCAACCGTTTGTCATCAGGTCGGCGGCACGCATCGCAAGATGATGCTCGAATCGCTAGCCATGCCAACCGAAACTGACTTCACTACCTTCCGCTGGCTCGGTAACACCGGCTCCGTCGCCCTTCCACTCGCCCTGACCCTCGGACTGCAATCCGGCTGCCTCACTGCCAACTCCCGAGTCGCATTGCTCGGCATCGGTTCAGGCATCAACTCCGTCATGATGTCCACCACTTGGCCGAAACCGATCGTTGCAGGTGATTTGGACGAAAATGCTCTACGGAACTTACAACATATCGCTGTTCATCCTGGGAGAGATCAGATCGCGCCACCTAAAACGACAATCAAGCAGACGCACTCGGTTGCCGAGGTTCGGTCCCCTGCCAGCTTGTTTGGCAGGAACCGCCGTTTGAATGGCTAGAAGGTCGGCTCCTGCCTGCCAGATAAGCGAGCAGGTGGCCAAAAAAGTATAAAAAATCGCTTTGCAGTGCGAAATACCCGTTGTTTGGTTTAGTAAGTAACCCAACACGTCAGTTATGCTTAAAAGCACCCGATCTTATTGGCGGGAGAGGCTTTTTGGCAGGAAAGGTTTGGCATGCAAAACTCTACAAACAGCCTTCTGACTTTGTCGCATTCGCACAAGCATGCTTTTGGCAACATGAATGCGCTCTGTCGCGAGGGACTCGTTGTATCCAGTCGACGCAACATGGTCAAAGCCAGCATGGCGGGGATGGCCGGATTGACGCTGCCGAACTTGCTGCAATCTCGCGCCGAAGCGGCCATGGCGGGCCGCGACTCGCACAGGGCCAAGAGTGTCATTTTGTTGTGGATGACGGGTGGCCCAAGTCAGATCGATACTTGGGATCCCAAGCCCGACCGACCGCTGAACAATCGCGGACCGTTCGGAGTGATCAAGACAAAACTGCCCGGCGTGTTTATCTGCGAGCATTTGCCCAAGCAGGCTGCGATGCTCGACCGCTTCACGATCATTCGGTCGGTTGACGCCAAGTTCAGTAATCACGAACCTAACATGGTTTTTCAAACGGGAAACCTCGACGCGGAACCGCGCACCAATCGTGAAGCTAAGCATTTTCCATCCATTGCATCGATCGTTGCCAAGCATCGCAGTACGAGTCATCCCGTAATGCCACCTTACGTTGGCTTCTATCGTTCACCCAGCCATATCGCGTTTGGCGGATATGCGGGTCAGGAGTATGACCCGTTTCAAGGAAATATGGCCGCGAAGTTGCCCGTGTATGATTTGGTTGGCAACCACACTGGCCGCACGACCAACGCAGAACTTTTTCAATTTCCGAAGGGCCTTGATTTCCAGCGACTCGGTGACCGGCGAGCGTTGCTGAAAGACATTGATCGCATCCGACGCGACATCGATTCGAGCGGTGCCATGGAAGCGACGGATGCGTTTCAGCAGCAGGCAGTCGATCTATTGCTTGGCAAGCAGGCTCGCGACGCATTTGATCTAACGCTAGAGCCGAGCGAAACTCGCAGCCGTTATGGTGATCACCTATGGTGTCAACAAGCCTTGCTGGCGCGCCGCTTGGTGGAAGCTGGTGTGGCTTTCGTAACGATCGACCTCAGCTATCATACCGCCAGCGGCACTTGGGATAACCACGGCGACAACGTTCCACCCTACGGCGGAATCAGTCGTGGCCTTAAGCCGTTGTTGCCGTTGTTCGATCACTTGGTGACGACCTTGGTCAGCGACCTCGAAGAGCGTGGTCGCTTGGACGATGTGTTGATCATTGCCATGGGGGAGTTTGGGCGAACGCCGATGATGGGAACGCAAGGCAGCTCGGACGGCCGCGACCACTGGCCCAATGTGATGTCGATGGCCATGGCTGGCGGCGGACTGCGGCACGGTCAAGTAATTGGCGCAACGGAAAAGGATGGCGGCACCATCCAAGAGCGCGCCGTTACTCCCGGCGACTTCGCCGCGACGCTTTATCGTTACTTCGACGTTCCACTGACGACACAATACCTGGATCACCAAGGCCGTCCCAGGAATATCGTCGATCAAGGAACGCCGATCGCGGAGCTGGGACTTTTTTAGCAACACGCCAGATAATCGCCCACAGTGATGACTTGTTGGACCCGCGCACCAAATAGGCAAGGCGGCGAGATGACTCCCGCCGCCATGGCTGTTTTTAATCAAGATTGCCTGCACGCTTTCGGAGCGACGCAGTAATTTGACTAATCTTTCTTGACTTCAAACTCGGCGTCGATCGCTTCGTCATCGCCGGGTGCGGCACCGGCGGCCGCTGGATTGGCAGTGCCTGCCTGCGAAGTACCCGCCTTTTCGTACAGGACTTTGCCGAACGCTTGAGCGGCTTGCTCGAGTTCGCTGGTGCCGTTGCGGATGTCGTTGATGTCGCTGCCTTCGGAGGCTTTGCGAAGCTTCTCGATGGCTTTGTTCAGTGGTTCGCGGTCGTTGTCGGTCAACTTGTCGGTATTCTCTTTCATCTGCTTCTCAAGCTGATAGATCAAATGCTGCGACTTATTACGAGCCTCGGCCAGTTCGAACTGACGACGATCCTCGTCGGCGTTCTCTTCGGCGTCTTTTTGCATCCGTTCGATTTCAGTTTTCGAGAGCCCCGACGATTGCTCGATGCGTACCGAAGCTTCCTTACCCGAGCCTTGATCTCGAGCGGACACATGCAGGATACCGTTCTGATCGATGTCGAATTTCACTTCGATTTGAGGCACACCCCTTGGAGCGGGAGGCAATCCTTCAAGGTTGAATTCACCGAGCAAACGATTTTGCTCAGCCATCTTGCGTTCGCCTTGGAACACGCGAACAGTAACAGCCGTTTGGTTGTCAGCAGCGGTCGAGAAAGTATTCTTGCGTTCGGCAGGAATGGTTGTGTTGCGTTCAATGAGGGCGGTCATCACACGTCCCTCAGTTTCAATACCGAGGGTCAGCGGCGTCACGTCGAGCAGCAAGACGTCTTTACGATCACCAGCCAACACTGAACCTTGAATGGCAGCACCAATGGCCACCACTTCGTCAGGGTTCACCCCTTGGTGAGGTTCTTTGCCGAAGATCGCTTTGACGATCTCACGCACTTTGGGAACGCGAGTTGAACCACCAACCAAAACCACTTCGTCGATTTGACTCGGCTTGAGCTTCGCATCTTCCAGTGCTTGGAGCACGGGTTTGCGACAGCGTTCGATCAGTGCATCAACCAATTCTTCGAATTTGGCGCGAGTGATCGCCATTTGCAAGTGCTTTGGTCCGCTTGCGTCGGCAGTGATAAACGGCAGGTTCAAATCGGTTTGTGGGACCGAGCTGAGTTCCTTTTTAGCCTTTTCGCATGCTTCTTGCAAACGTTGCAGAGACATCGGCTCTTTACGCAGATCGATGCCGGTGTCCTTTTTGAATGAATCCGCGACGTAGTGTACGAGGGCTTCGTCGAAGTCGTCACCGCCTAAGTGCGTGTCACCGCTGGTCGAGATCACTTCGAAGACTTTACTCTGCTGATCGCCTTCGCCAGTCGACGCAACTTCAAGCACGGAGACGTCGAACGTACCACCACCCAAGTCGAACACAACGATCTTGTGATCGTGGGCCTTATCGAGCCCATAGGCTAGGGCTGCTGCAGTGGGCTCGTTGATAATACGCGCGACTTCGAGACCGGCGATTTGACCCGCGTCTTTGGTCGCTTGTCTCTGAGCGTCGTTGAAGTAAGCAGGTACTGTAATGACCGCTTTGCTCACGCGATGGCCCAGATACGACTCGGCGGCTTCCTTCAACTTGCGAAGCACTTTGGCAGAAACTTCTTGGGGCGTGTATTGCTTGTCGCCGATTTGAATCTTGACGTATTCGCTTTCGCCACCGACGACTTGGTAGGGAACCATCTTTTCTTCGGATTGCACTTCCGCGTGACGGCGACCCATGAATCGCTTTACCGAATAAACGGTGCGACGCGGGTTTGTAACCGCTTGACGGCGAGCTGGTTCGCCGACGATGACTTCGTCTTTGTCTGTGTAAGCTACCACGCTGGGCGTCAGGCGGTTGCCTTCGGCGTTCGGGATTACCTTGACTTCGGAACCTTCCATGATCGCCACGACCGAGTTGGTCGTGCCGAGGTCGATGCCGATAATTCTTTCGCCTTGAGCCATGTTGAATTCTCCTACAAGTTTTCAGTCGATCAGATGATTTTATTTGTTGTCGTGGCAAAGCTTGGATGCGACGGAATTTACACCAAACGGGCAACCCTTGATTCAGGACCTCACCTTATTGCAACGAGCGTGCCAAATCGTTTTTTGCACCACTTGGCAGACCAGAAATGCGAACATTGCCACTTGTGCCACTTTTGTGAGCCTGCTCGAAAGCCACAACAACTAGGAATTGCCAAATTGACAGGCTGTGACTTCATTTGTCGCGATCCGCAGTGCTCGGTCGGTTTGAGCCGGGAATGCAACGGCAATGTGCCACGACGCTCCTCCATCGCGATGGATGGGGCGCTTGTGGGTCCAGTGCCTGAGACGGTCTGGGTGATAGCCGGAAGGACGGTTGGGATTTAAATTAAAGCCACTACATCTCACAAGATTGATTTCCACGTACCCCAATCGATTTAGATCATGCCCCGCAAAACCAAAATCGCTTCTAAATCATCCCAGGCAAGCAGCCACCCGATCCCAGGCAAAAAAACTGTTTCAAAACCGGCAGCACGCCGAACGGCATCGCCCCAAGTTTCGCCGTCCTCACAGTTGCAGGTCATCGATCGAGAGCTGATCGAGTTGCTGGCGTCGCGAGTTAAAGTCATGCAGGTCGCTACCGTGCAAGCCAAGGCAGAGGGGAAACCTTTGCCTTTGTCAGAACAACAACAAAGCTGTTCGATTTTGGCCAGCGAGTTAGCCGATGAATTTCACTTGTCGAAGAGATTAGTCATGGACTGGATGATGCACGTCGCCAGCCTGTGTCAACACGAAGTCCGCCTGACGCAAGCAATTGCCTATCTTGGGCCGATCTATAGTTACAGCTACCTCGCCGCCGTCAAACACTTTGGTCAAGCAGCTTCGCTAGTACCCGTTGCCAGCATCGCCGCAGTGTTTGAAGAACTGGTGCGCAGTCAAGCCGCCTTTGGTGTCGTGCCAATCGAGAACAGCACCGACGGTCGCGTGGTCGATACGCTAGGCATGTTCGCTCGCTGGCCGGTACGAGTTTGCGGCGAAGTGCTCTTGCCGGTGCAACATTGTTTGCTGGGTCGATGTCCGCGCGGCGAGATCACGGAAATCTACAGCAAGCCCCAAGCGCTCTCGCAGTGCCGTGGCTGGCTCAGCCATCATGTGCCGGATGCACGTTTGATCGAAGTCGCCAGCACCGCCGCTGCGGCTCGACTAGCAGCCGACAAAGACGGTGTCGCAGCCATCGCCAGTTTCGAAGCTGGAATTCACCACGGCCTCGAAGTCATCGACGAAAACATCGAAGACAACTCGCACAACGTCACACGATTCGCTGTCATCGGCAATCGCCCGTGTGAACCAACGGATCATGACAAAACCTCGCTCATGTTTCAGTTGAAGCACCAACCTGGCGCACTCGCCGACGCGATGGTGACGTTTCGAGAGTCGAAGATCAATCTCACCTGGATCGAATCGTTCCCGTTGCCAAGTCATCCGAACGAGTACCTGTTCTTCGTCGAACTCGAAGGGCACGAGAAATCGAAGCCCGTTGCCAGTGCCCTTCAGAAACTCAGCAAACAAGCCCTGCGATTAGAAGTATTGGGGTCTTACGCCCGCGGGGTAGTGTGAGACGAGCCTCTTCGGCCCCAACGGGCCTCTGGGCTGAAAAAGGTGTAGAACGGTTGTCCTCAACCGTTCTGCCGAAGCAAACGGACCAAAATCAACTCGCATTTTTCCAACGGATAAACACGTTCAAGTGAGCGCACGAACGTTCCGGAACGGTTGAGGACAATCGTTCTACAACAGTTTCAAGTCAAAGCGGTTTGACATTTCCAATTTGACGTTTGCCGACCCCCAAAAGTCGCATGGCAAATGCGGCAAAATCACTGTACCGAACTATACCATTCTATTGATGTAGGGCTTAGAGATGGAACTTTGATGACTTCAAGAAATTCCCCACAGCGCGCTGCACTTCCGGTGAATCCATCAAGAACGTATGCAGCACTGGGACCTCCAAAAAATCTGCTGCCCCGTCGAGTTTTGTTTCTTCAACGCTGACTACGAAATCACCGGCGCCGTCCACTAACGGGTTGGCAAGCGAGCTATCGGAGAGGCGGCCCGCGATAATCCCAAAAGGACAGGGTGGCGTGGCCAGTTTCCTTTCAAGCTCTCTCCAATTCTTGCCAAGCTCTAACGCGCCTTCGCCAGCGACCCAACCGAAGACACCTGTTCGAGCCAATTGTCGCGCTATCGATGCTCCTTGATTGGGTGGGCCGAGCATGACGACGTGTTCAATGCGATCCAAGATGCTTGATGCGCCCGCTTGTCGCCAATTTTCCATCGCATGGCGAACGACGATGTTACCCATACTGTGTCCCACGAAATCCAATTGCACATCCGTGGGAAGACCGGCGACCACTTCACAGAGCGCGGCCGCGTGCTGCGAAATGGAATCGCGACTACTGGCATATTCCAAACAAATTGTGGTACCGAATCCGTTCTCGCTTAGGTACTTTGCCAGCCCCTTCATCGAAGAACTCGATCGACCCAAGCCATGCATCAAGATGATCGCGTGAGTCGTCGGCAAACGACTGTCCGGTTGGCGACTGTTTAACTCTGCATCGCAGGCAGCGCGACTTCCCCAGGCTTGCCGCACGTTTGTGGCATCTAGCAACCGCCAATGCTTCGTCAACACATGCTGTTGGATACGCCAACCCCCGCGCCACTGAAAGTCAGTCCACAATTGCTTGCCACCCAGGGTCGGCGTTTGCCAATTCGGAAGACTACGTTCGAGTTGTCCGTCTTCAGCCACTTGTTCACCTGCAACTTGAATAACTTGAGCTAAGGCTATGGACGGTGATGCCAGGAATACGGAAGCGATTACAAGGAAGAAAAGGGTGCTCTTCCTTACGTACATAACGATATCCTTAGTGCAAGTATGGGTGGCGTTAATGAGGCGGACGCTAACGGCATCCGCCATGGCTCAGGCTGGCAACATCAGGTAAATACGTGCCTGTTGCTGGGCAGACAAGACTATTGTAGAACGATTGTCCTCAATCGTTCCGGAAATCGCGCTGACTCACTTGAACGTTTTCATCTGTTAAAAACATGCGCGTCGAATTCGGTCCGTTGCCCTTCGACAGAACGGTTGGGGACAACCGTTCTACACTTTTCATCAGGTCTTCCGGCATCGGTTTGCATTGCTAATGCACGCGCATGCCGGGTTTGGCACCGGAATCGATGGCCAGCAGAAAAACCTCTTCGCCTCCAGGGCCAGCAGCAGTGACCATGCCTTCGCTTAAGCCGAATTTCATCTGACGCGGCGCAAGGTTGGCCACACACACCACTAAACGACCGATCAGCTTCTCCGGCTCGTATGCGGCTTTGATGCCGGCGAAAACGGTCTTGCGAACATCGCCTCCGAGACTAAGCGTCAGCTTCAACAGTTTGCGAGCCTCGGGCACGTGCTCAGCCGCTATGACACGGGCCACGCGGAGATCGATCTTCACAAAGTCATCGATCGAACATGTTTCGGCCATCGGTTCGGCCTTGAGCGGTTCGTCAGAATCGTTCCAGGTGTCTCCGGGCAATTCCGTTGCCGTCGCTTCATTCACCGCTGCGGCTACTTTACTATCTTCAATCATCGCTTCTATTTCCTCTTTTTTAACGCGTCCCAGCATATGCTCGAACTTATTGACGGTCGTTCCAAGTAACGGTTTTTGACTTTGATTCCAATTCACCAGCGGTTCACCTAACAACTCCCCGCACTGGAGAGCGAGCCGCGGAAGAACCGGCGCCAAATAAATCGCAATTTGTCTAAACAAATTCAACGCTATCGTACACACATCGCGCAGCTCATCGCCGCGCTGCTGCAAATCTTTAGCAAGCACCCAAGGTTGTGCATTTTCGACAAATGGATTCGCGCGATCGGCCAGCTCCATGATCAATCGCATGGCTTTGGCGTTGTCACAGGCTTCGTAGGCTTCGGCAATCTGCGCACCGGCTTTTGCCGCTTGATCGAACAAGCCGCCATCATCAGGATAGACATTGGCAAGTCCCGTTGGCTGAGCAAATTTGGCCGTGCGGCTCGCAAGGTTAACTACTTTACCTACCAAGTCCGCATTGACTTTGTTCACAAACTCATCGAGGGTCAGGTCCAGGTCATCCAGCCGCGGCCCAAGCTTGCTGGCAAAGTAATAGCGCAAGAACGCCGGATCGAGGTGCCTTAAATAAGTTTCGGCCTTGATGAATGTCCCCTTCGACTTGCTCATCTTCTCACCGGCGACATTTAAGAACCCGTGAATGTGAACTTTGGTCGGCAGACTGAATCCAGCCGTCTTGAGCATACCAGGCCAGAACAGCGTATGGAAATAAGTGATGTCTTTGCCAATGAAGTGATGCACTTCGGTGGTGGCGCTCTTCCACCAATCGTCGAGCTGCTCGCCGGTGCGTTTGCACCATTCCCAAGTGCTGGCGATATAGCCAATCGGCGCATCGAACCAAACGTACCAGTAGTTGCCCGGCGCGTCAGGGATCTCAAAACCGAAGTACGGAGCCGGTCGCGAGATATCCCAATCGCGAAGCGGTTCGCCAAGGAAATGGCCCTTCAGGTAATTCGCCACTTCAGATTGCAAGTGTTTCCCGCACTGCGTCCATTCTTCTAGGAACGGGTGCAACTTCTCCAACTCAACAAACAAATGCAGCGCGCTGCGCACTTCCGGAGTCGAACCGCTCACAGTGCTTTTCGGATCGATCAGATCAGCCGGCGAATACGTGCTTCCACACTTATCGCAATTGTCGCCGTACTGATTCTCCGCCTTGCATTTCGGGCAAGTTCCTTTAACAAATCGATCCGCCAGAAACGTCCCCGCCACAGGATCGAATAACTGGCTCACTTCGCGTTCGACGACCAAACCGGCTTCGCGCAAAGAGCTCCAGAACTGTTTTCCAAGTTCATAATTCTCCGGGCAATTGGTGCTACCGTAGTTGTCGAAGGCGATATCAAAGTCGGCGAAGTCGCGCTCGTGACTGGTCTTCATTTCAGCGATCACTTCAACTTCGCTGCGGCCTTCGTTGCGAGCCCGCAACATGATCGCGGTGCCATGAGTGTCGTCCGCGCATACGAAAACGCAGCGGTTGCCGAACAACTTTTGAAAACGAACCCAGATGTCCGTCTGGATGTATTCCACCAAATGCCCAATGTGAATTGGACCGTTTGCGTAGGGCAGAGCGGCGGTGACGAGTATTTTACGAGCAGGCATTGGATTCAGAGCTGTTGCTTCG
>JAYVHC010000142.1:0-4403 GCA_043771575.1 Planctomycetia bacterium | reverse complement strand
AGCTCGATTAAATAACTTGCTGCGACCGGCCATTTTTCCTGTTTAGCATAAAGTCGAGCAAGGGCACCGATGGATCGGGGAAGAAGGGCCTGTTGCTCTCGAATAGCTCTGCGTTCGGCTAGGACCGCTAAATAGGCTGTTTCAGCTTCTCCCCATTTGCCTTCGCCCTCCAACGCAGCCGCCATCAGGTTTCGAGCGGACAACTGTCCAACAATGTCCTTGCTCTGAATGCTGAGTCCCTCAGCCTCCTGGAGCGGACCCATGGCCTGCGAAAACTGGCCGGCAGCTACGAGCGCACCGCCCAGATTGCCGAGATTTCTTCCGAATTCATAATGCTCAGGGTTGTGAGTGCGGCGCCTTTCCACCACGGACTGAAGAACTACGGCAGCGTCAGCTGGACGGCCACTTCGTACAAGTGAAACTCCCAAGTTGTTGTCGATTTCAATGGTTCGGTTATCGTCTGCACCGAGGGCAGCATGGAGGACCTTGCTCGCTCTCTCACGGAGGATGACTGCGTCATTCAATCGATCTTCGCGGTGTACATATACTTCGGCCAAAATATTGGCCGCGTCGGCTGTTTCAGGGCTTGCAAATCCCAAAACTCGCTCGCAATCTGCAAGAGCGGCAACGGCAATCCCTTCTGCTTCCGGCCTCGGTTCCTGGGAAACAACCGCGAACACATACCTATTCCTCGCTTCGAGCGCAGGAAGGCTATCAGGGCCATGTAAATTGGACAAAATTCTCCAGGTTCGCTGATAGTGGCTCTCGGCCTTGTCGAGAACATTAAGGTACTCGTAAGCATGGCCGATGACAGATCGTATCTCTGCTTCGACATCGGGTAGTTCGACCAGGCTGGCTTGTTCGTCAAGTCTTTCGGTGGCTTTATCGAGCAGTTCGCGGACAGTGATGCTGGCACCCGTTCGATTGTTCACCGGGTCAGCTTGCTTGAGAAGATCGTCGATTAGAAATCGGTTAAGCACATCGGATTTTGCGCGCGCGGCGACGGCAACTTGCCGCTGTAGTTCGGTTGCTTGTTGCGATTTCCGCAGCAACACGGTCCCAATGATAAGGCCGATCAATGCCGTCACCAGCAGTGCCGCTGTTGCGCTGACGAGTGCGCGATGCCCGCGCAGCCAACGCCAAAAACGTGCCGCCAGTCCTTCGCGGTAGGCCGATACGGGCTCGCCTGCTAGCCAATGTTCGATGTCGACGGCAAGGCTTGCAGCCGAAGCATAGCGACCGCTCGGCGCGAGAGCCATTGCGCGCAGGCAGATGGCATTTAATGCATTCGGAACGTCTGCTTTCACCTGCTGAGGACTGGGGAAATTTCCTTGTTGAATTTTCTGCTGGAGTTCAGGCCAGTCTCCCTTCGACAGAGGTGGTTTGCCTGAAAGCAACGTGTAGAGCACTGCGCCTAGTCCATAGATATCGGAACGATGATCAACTACGTTCCATCTGCCAGCCGCTTGCTCCGGACTCATATAGGCTGGCGTGCCGACCGCCGAGCCCATCTGCGTTTCACTACCCGCTGAATCGGTTTTCATTAGCAGTGGTGCCAACGTTGTCTCACACGTGGGATTGCAACGCAACTCGTCAGGTCTTCCAACAATCTTTGCCAACCCCCAATCCACAACCAGCGTCTCTCCAAACTTGCCAGAGACCACGTTTTGGGGCTTAAGGTCGCGATGAATAACTCCTCGACTGTGCGCATAGGCGACTGTCTGGCAAACCTGCATATAGGATTGCAGAAGCCGCCGGAATGCAAGTGGATCCCGAGCACCCGCATGGTAGCCCTGGATTGTGTCCGCCAACGTCGGTCCT
This sequence comes from Planctomycetia bacterium, assembly GCA_043771575.1. Lineage (GTDB taxonomy): Bacteria > Planctomycetota > Planctomycetia > Pirellulales > Pirellulaceae > Aureliella. The sequence continues at coordinate 2,582 of JAYVHC010000142.1, read as the reverse complement.
TCAATAAATCGCATCGCATATGCTGGACCGTTTAATGGATCACCACAAAGCGCATAGACTGGCACAACACCAGGATGCTCGAGTCTTGCCGTTATTTCGGCCTCAACTAGAAACCGTCGTTGGCTATCTGCGTCATGAGCTCGTGATTTTTGCAGACACTTAACCGCTACAGTTCGGTTCAGCGCTCCATCGGTTGCCCGAAAAACCTCCCCTAGACCCCCACGAGCGTGGAGCTTAGCCGCAGCGAACGGTCCAATCTGCCCACCCACAAATTCGGTTGTTACGTCGCAGTTGATTGGAATCGAGCCGCTGGTCGCTAATGCTGGATCAACATCCGATGGAGTCAATTTGCTTGGGAACGGGTCTGTCATAAGTCACAAAGGTCTGGTCCTCTCAGCGAATTGACTAATCATGTACCACTACGTCCAATTCCAGGCACAAGCGATCTCGAGGGGATTAGTGCACGACGTAACATAACACAAGAGACCAATCCGTCCAGTGTTACGTCCCGAGGATATCGCTATGGTTAAGTAGGGTGGTCAATATCAGCCAAGTTCTGATCAATTCGAGTGTTTAGTATCGGCCACGAGGCTGGACAGTCAACGTGTAGCGGATGTCTTGCTTGAAGATCGGCCCACCAACGGGGGTCAGGTCTGCGGTACCACCAAAGTGCAACGTGTGTACGCCTACCGGTAACGGCTTGACCATCACTAAATAGCCATCGCTAACGCACGGACTCGTCATTCCGGCAGGCGCCTCGAGACCGAAAAATTGAAGGATGTTTCCGGCGGGTAGCGGTCCGAAGTTGAACAAAGGTGACTCGACACGATAATCAGCGAGATTCGTAACCGGCTTGTCGTCAATCCTAAGAAACAAAGAACTTGGAATGATCTGATTGGCCAACAGTCGTGCGCACCCGCGTAAATCCGCCTCGATTGATCCGTTGCCTTCAATCGTCGAGCACTCAACATTAATCAGCGGAAAAAGCAGTGCGGTTCCAGCTGGTATTCCGCAAGTGCGATTTGCCGAGCCTATGACGACACCTCCAGAATCAGTTGTAGAAAAAGTCCCTCCCAAAAACCAAACGTTTCCCGATTGGCCTTGGCTGCAATCCGCGCTGTCAAACAGCGGGTGCGTAGTGGCTGGCAACGAAAAGGTCCACTGCCATTGCCGCGCGCTCCACACGGCGTAGTCTCGCAGCTGTCGAGCTGTTGAATCAGTCGTATTGATGCACCGGGGCGGGGCGACCGAAATGGAAACCCTGGGCTGAAGTGAAGCCCATCGCGCGACACACGTCCGCCTCGCCTGGAGTTTCGATGCCTTCGGCCAAAGGGCTAATGCCGAGATCTTTCACCAGGCTGACCAACGAGGCCAGCATACGTTGACGTTCGGGTGCGGCTTTATCAATATCCCTAATCAAAGAAATATCGAACTTAAGAAAATCCGGTGGCGCCTCGGTGAGTTCGCTGAGGCGAGTTTGTCCGGCACCGAAATCGTCATAGGCAACGCCAATATTTAACTCTCGCAGCTGCGCACGCAGCTCGCGCATTTCCCTTGGATCGGTGACAGCCGCTTCGTGAATTTCAAGAATGATCGGAACGTCTTGGCTCAACTGTCGAGCGCTGGCCATCGAATCGATCAGACCTTCGCCTCGAATTTCTAATGGATGTGTGTTAACAAACAACACCGACCCTTCAGGGAGTGCAAGGCCTTCGCGAATACCTTCCCAGCGCAGCATGCGGCTTAGTTCAACTTCCATGTTTAAACGAGCTGCTGCGTTAAACATCGCGGCACATGATTCGAGGCCAAACAAGCGACTGCGCGCAAGCACTTCATAGCCAATGTAGCGTCCATTGGAGAGATCGATGATGGGTTGGAAAAATGGAGTTACCAACCGGTTTTCCATTAACCGGTCGAACTGTACTAAGGCCAAGGCCTGGTCACACACATCTTCTTGTACTGTATGGCAACTGGTAATGTGTCCGCTGCGCTTGATGCGAAACGCTACGTCTGCGAACTGCAACAGATCTTCTTCTCGCAGCGGACATGGATCGCTAATGCGACGTCCGTTTACATAAGTTCCGTTGGTACTTTGACGATCAGTGACCCACAATTGGCCTTGATCGATTTCAAGGTCTGCATGATGCCCGGAAACGGTGCGGTGATTCAATTGCAATGAACTGCCGGGCCGACGTCCGACGCTAAACGGAAACGATTGAACGGTAATGGACTGTTCGTCATTAGATTCTGTTGCACTGCGTAACAGAGCCCACACCGTCTCGACTACTTCCGCAGCTGAAACGGAACGCCTCATTCCATCACTGGGTACTGAAAATGATTCCATGGTAGGTCGGTTACTTCTAGGCATGGAAAGCTCAATCCGTCGGGCAAACGGCTAAATGGGAGAACGCCTTCAACCTTAGATTACGTTACATGGTTGTGCGACCTAAATGCGAGCAATTTGCGAAAAATACGACACTTCTCGCCTATCGCCACCTCGAACACGCTCGTTCCCAGGCTCCTGCTTGGGAACGAGCTGTCTTGGAGGCTCTGCCCACCGCTCTAAACATCTTTATTGGCGT
>JAYVHC010000141.1:0-7621 GCA_043771575.1 Planctomycetia bacterium | reverse complement strand
GTTAGCAATTCGGGCTGCTCGTCACCGTGCAACTGGATAAAGTCGACCGGCATCGTGCTCACAAATTTGCGCAGCTCTTCGGCCGTGGGGTTCATGAGCACCGCTACGGTTTTCAACCCAAGTCGATTGGCTTGCTTGACCATCTCGCGGCCTGCATCAATCTTAAGGCTGCGGACGCTGGTACGGACAAAGTTTAGCCCGACAGCATCGGCGCCACAGTCGGCAAGCCACGCTAAATCCGAGGCTCGTTTGACGCCGCAGATCTTGATTCGAAAGGGAGTGGTCATGTAAAGTCCGGTAAAATCAATCTCATCGTACTCAAACTCGTCCAAGCCCTGCCGGGTGCGACCATGCCTTACATTCTCACGCAATCGCCAGGTTTGACTAGGCGAAGAGCTCACCGTGTTGACTTATACGGCTAAGCTGAAGGCTCGCGCACGAAGCGGTGGAACGCTTCGCTGAGTTGCTTCGTGATTTTTCCGACCGCACCGGTGCCAATCGGGCGACCGTCAAGCTTTACGACCGGAATAACTTCCGCCGCGCTGCCAGTCAGAAAGCACTCGTCAGCCACGTAAATATCATGCCTAGTCATAGCGGCTTCGACTACGTTGATACCTACTGAACGAGCCAATTCGATGACCGCGTTGCGAGTGATCCCTTCGAGGATCCCTGCGTCAATTGGGGGCGTGTAGAGGCTACCGTGGCGGATCGTGAAGATATTGTCACCCGTACATTCGGCCACTTCGCCTCGATGATTGAGCATCAACGCTTCGGAGCATCCGGCCAATTTGCCTTCGATCCTGGCAAGAATGTTGTTCAGGTAGTTCAGCGACTTGATGCGTGGGTTCAGAGCGGCCGGGTGGTTGCGAATTGTGGCGGCAGTGATGATCTCAAGTCCACTCTCGTACTTTTCTTTGGGATACAACTCTATGTGATCCGCGATGATGATGACCTGCGGGTTCGACGTTTTAGCAGGATCGAGCCCAAGTGAACCAGCACCGCGGGTGACGACCAAACGAATGTAGGCATCGACGAGATGATTTCTTGCAAGTGTGGCATTAACAGCCTCAGCTAATTCGGCCTGCGCCATGGGAATCGTCAATTGAATGGCTTTGGCAGATTCATAGAGTCGCACGAGGTGTTCATCCAGGCGGAAGACGCGGCCTGAGTAGGAGCGCATGCCTTCAAAAACCCCGTCACCATACAGCAGACCGTGGTCATAAACGCTGATTTTGGCGTCTTCTTTGGGGTAGAAAGTGCCGTTGATATAGATCTCAACTGAGGGCATAGTGGCTCTTCGCGGTATTGGAACAAGTTTAGGTTAGTTCACCAATTTACGCGAATTATGGAAAGTTTTCTAGGTTACGAAGCAAACGTCGGCTTCAGTTATACTAGAACCGTTGCTAGAACCATTGACCATGCATGGGGTTCGCGCGAAGAGAGAACGAGCGGACGAAAGAATTTGGCTGAGGAGTCGTTTTGTGGGTATTCGTTTTTGTTGTCATCAATGCGGTCATGAGCTACATGTAAAGGACTTTCAAGCCGGCAAGCGAAGCAAATGTCCTGAGTGCGATACCAGGTTCCGAATTCCGCTCGAGACAGGTGTGCGTTCGATTCCGCTAGACAATACTCCAAACAATTCCCCAGACAATTCTCAACGCGATGGTTCAGCAGCGGGTTCGGTGTCGACGGGGACCACCAGCGGCGCCGCCATGGGAACCTTGGCTGCAGAGTCGTCCGTGGCAAAACCCAGCTCGGGCGATTGCGAGCCGGAAGTCGATTCTCAAACGGACGTTTCCGAAGAAATCGATTCTGTGGGAACCGCGTCAGCAGGTGAACAGCCGGCTCAGCCGAGAGCGATTCTGGAAGCACCCGACGCAACTTGGTTCGTCCGTCCACCAGCAGGCGGTCAGTATGGTCCAGCTCCTGGAGAAATTTTTTGCGAGTGGTTGATCGAGAACCGCGTGACACGCGATTCGCTGGTGTGGCGCGACGGCTGGCCTCAATGGCTGGTAGCGGGCGACGTGTTTGTGGATTATTTCGGGCCAGCGGTTCCGCTATTTCTAGCGCCTGCTACACCCAGTCCCTCACCGGACTTAGCCGCAGCAATGGCACCATCGGGCACACCCGAATTTGTTGCGACTTTATCTTTGAGCGACCGCGCACTGGCAGCTCGCAAACGTCAACGGAAGAAGAACTACATGATCATGATCGGTATCCTCGCGGCGATCTCCATCGGATTGGTAATTGCTCTCGTCGCTGTATTGATGCAGAACTCGTAGGTTCGCGTCAACATGGTAACATCGCCCGAAATTGAATTGCCGACTGCCAGTCCTGAGGCTCCGATTCTGCAATGGAGTGGCCAGCGGCGATTCAAGTATTTTTTGACGGGAATTATCGGGCCGATCGGTTGTTTCGTTGCCACTTGGTGCGGGATGAACGTACGGTTCACATCGCTCTGGCAATCAGGCGAATTGGACGTCTACCTTAAGCTAATGCTCGAGCCCCAAGAACTATTGCCATTTATTCCGCTGCTCATCTACAGCATGCTCGGGCTCGGTGCTTGCTGCGTGAATGTGCGTTGGGCCAGGAAACTGTGGGTGCGAATCGGCGTGTATGGTGGCGGAATTCTGAGCGCCCAGTATCTGATTTTCGTGGTGTTTGCAGGTTCTTTCTTCCCGTTGGTTTGTGCGGCCATAGTGGGCCCATCGCTGGCACTTGTGACTTACATTGCAGCCAAGTTGATGCCGCGTGCGCGGCGCATCACTATTTTTCAGATCATGCTGTTGACGACTATTGTGGCAGCGGTCGCTGCCGTTTGCGCGTCGTTGGGGCCGCAGCTTACGGCCAGCGGTATTTTCGAAAATGTATTTGGGTTACTATTTTGGACTATGGCCGCCGTTCCATTGTTGAATTGTGTCACCTACGTCCGCGCGGCCAGCGCCTTGCTTCGCAGTCCAGCGCTTGCTGCGGTATCGGCAGGTGAGAAACACAAACTGCTTGGATTATCCATCGGCTGGCTGTTGGGATTTGGTGCAAGTTGGAAGTTCGCCCTCGACGCGATGCTGGCTGAGTACGCCAAGCTGCCCACCTCGCCGCCGCAGTGCTATATCAGTTCGGCAGCTGCATACGGGCATCGGCAGTTTGTAGGTGTGGCTAGGTTCTCGCAGCATGAACAGGCAAGCGATAGCCTTGCTACCTTCCCGATCAACGCGCAAATGTGCCGATTAAAATTCCTTGAATTCGCGCTGGCGGCTTTCTCACCCAGTTGGCATCGAATTGCGAGGAGCTTATACGACGCCAGTGGACCACGAGCGGCCGCGTTTTGTCGAAGTAACGTCTGGTTTGCAGATGCCAGTTACATCGCGCTCAAGCCCATTGAGTTCTTGGCCTGCCTCGTCCAAAATTTTTCACAAGTGTCACAGCAACAGGTTTTCGGGCTATACTTGCGACGTAGGTCAGGCTCTAGCCAGCGACAAGACTCCTGAGACTAAATTCTGCATCAAACTCTGTGGCAAACTCTCGGCAAAAACTTGCTTTTGAGGCTGTGGCGGATTAGTGTAATGGGACTCTCAGGAGCTGGGGAAATAAAAAGCGTCGAGATAACGGTTTTCCCCGGCTTTTGTGCGTTTTTCAGTGAATTTGCGGTGCTTTTCAAGGCTCAGTGGCAGCTTGCTAGAGACGTTTTTTGCTGATGGCTGAAGTGTTAGAGTCTGCAGAATGGGAATTCTGCGCCCACTGACTTGCCTAATTTTTCCCACTTTCTGAACAAAATTTGGAGAACCTGCGATGCGCCGATGGTTTGCACGCGCTGTATTTGTTGCTGGGTGCCTGAGTCTAAGTGCTCCGTTGCATGCGCAACAGGATGCCATGAGTGAGATCTATGGCCAAGCGGTTCATCGCTATTTCGCAGGCGATTACTCCGGTGCGGAATTGTTGCTCAATCAAGTCCAAGCTGCTGGTTCGGAAGACCCGCGCGTACATTACTTTCTAGGCATGTGCAAGGTTGCGCACGGTGGTGGCGCAATGGCGGGGCTCGCCGACTTCGAGGCCGGTGCTCGAGCTGAAGCCACCAGCAAGAATTCGTATCAAATTGGCCTCGCGTTAACCCGCATCCAAGGTGCCGCGCGACGAGAGATTGAGAAGGCTCGGTTGGCAGCGCGCTCTCAAGTTCGCCAACAACAATTGCTCGAGCAACGCGCTCAGGCTGCTACCACCGGCCGCCCTATTCCTGGAACCGCGTCTGGGAACGACAGGCTGCCATCTACAACTCGCACTATTCCAGATCCGCTCGTGGAAGGTGTCCGCTCGGGAACGGCAACAGTGGATCCCGTTCAACCAACAGCCCCTGACACCAGCGATCCGTTTGGCGACGAACCCCTCACAACTGCTCAACCCGGAGTTCCCGCGACCGAAAAACCCGCAGCGCAAGCTGACGGAACCGATCCGTTCGGAACGCCAGCTACGGAGCCCGCCACGGAAGATCCGTTTGCTACGCCCAATAACTAGCACTCTCATCATATTTTTGTTGGTGAAAAAACAGAAAAGCCGACCAATAATGGTCGGCTTTTTGGCATTTAGCAGTCAAGGACCGGACACCTATTTCCCGTACGATCCCTAGTTGGACAGCGCCAATTGGTTCCGTCCCTGCGCACTAAAATTGAACTCGTCAACTTACCCGATGATGAAGAACAGTTTCAGCTTGGCTACGGATCCGTCCGCCGTTGTAAATTCAAAACTGTAATCCTCAATGAACTTCGTCACCACATCCGCGTATGCAAAGATAGTTCGCACATCTTTCGCGGAACCGCTTACCGCGTCGAGCTGTTTTGCAGGGATACCGCCGAGTCCGCCGAGTTGGACGGTCTGGCTGGTCGTCGTGTTGGTGAAGAATCCTTCGATCGAGAAATGTTCTCCCGTGGCCAGGCCGAAGCTGAGCGTTTGGCCCAATGCGAAGTCCCCGGTGACTCCGCTGTAATTCAGGTAGTGGTTAAGTGTGGTTCCGCCGCTGTCAAACGAAGCCTCGGTGTCGGTGCCCGTGAATTTGAAAACTTGGCTCGATTCATTGGTGTTTCCGGCAACTGCGTTCATGCCAATGCGGAAGCGGGCACCCACTGGGACTCCCTTCAAACCTGGGTTGTACGTGCGTGTTTGAAAGGCAAGTAGGTCGCCTTCTGTATTGGTGTAGTGATCCGACGGTTCGGCGTCGGTGGACCAGATGTAAAAGACTCTGCCAACGAAGCCGGAGCTCCCCATATGCACGACAATCTTTCCAACTCCGTTGCCGGTGGCCGTGTTGCCGTTGACGATCGGGGATTGGGTGGGGCTCAGTCCAGCACTACCTAGGCCGGTTTGATCGGGTTTTCGCACGGATAGCCCGTAAGTGAACTTCGATGCCGAGTTATTGAAGGTCTGGGCAACGATAGTAACTCGCACGTCGGCGGCCAGCGGGTTCGTGCCGGACCGCACTTCGATGTCGTCGCTCCGCTTGTCCCCGTCGGTATTTCCCTTAGTTGGATCGGTTTTGGCAATAAACTCGTCGCCATCGACCAGCGAGTCAAAATCGGCGTCCGCCACAAGGGGATTGCTGAAAACCTGGTACGGAGTTTCATCGACGACGCGCACGACCCAGCGCGCGAGTTCGATGTCGACCAGTTCTGCCTCGGCCCCATCGGAGCGTTTGTCATTGTCGGTATCGGCGTCTAGTGGGTTGGTCTTGATGAAGCCCAAATCTTTGCCGTCGACCTTGTGCCCCAAAGCGTAGCCCAGGTACTCGACTCGGTCGTCGATACTGTCGCCATCGGTGTCCTTCCAAGAGGCGTCGGTGCGCAGGAAGTATTCATCAAAATCCGTCAGCCCGTCACCATCGGTATCCGTTGATTCGGTACTAGAGAATCCGCGAACGGCATCGAGTGGTCCATTCACATAGCCGGTGAGGCTTACCCCTTCCAAAAGAACCACACCGTTTCCGACAGTTGAGACAGTGGCCGAGCCAGTCCGGATCAATGGAGCTTGGTCAAGGCCTGCCATGAGGCCACCGAAGCTAATGAGGAAGTCATTGCCCGTGCGCGTGACGGAGAGGATGCCACCGGTGTTTCGCACCGATTTCAAGCCATTCAGGGCGCGTTCGATTTGGCGTGCGCTGGAGGTGACGGGCATCGCGGCGATTGTGTTGTCGACGCTGCTTGGGCCGCTACCGTACTGGAGAGTGAACGTCCCGCTGGTCGAGACGGTGACCTTCTGCACTTCTGGTATTGGCTTACCTACAGCCCAGCCAATCTGCTCGACTATATCGGGCAAGCCGTCGCCGTCGTCATCGGTGTCCGCGCCATTGGTTGGGTCGAGTCCAACCAGTTTTTCGAACCCATCGGAGAAGGTGTCGCTGTCGCTGAATGGACTATTGGGATCGGTGTGATCGATCAGCGGGCGGGATCCATCCTCGATGCGAGTGATCCGGAAACCGATAATCTCCGTGGCGTCGCTGATACCGTCATCATCGGTATCCTTGCGGCTTGGGTCGAGAACAAAGTCCTGACCGCGCACACCGCTGAGGGCAGGTTGCTGAAAGACTTCGAAACGATCCCGCAGGCGATCGGAGTTCTTGTCGTTCCAGCCGTCCGGGCCGGCGAAGTAATCCGAACCATTGTATTCCAAACGATCTTCGATACCGTCCTCATCGCTGTCCGTAGTCGGCTTGGGTTTATCGAAATTCGAATCCGCGCGATTGGGAGAGGAGTACGCTCTGTAAGTCCGTTGAGGAGTAGTAACTGTCCATCCGATCAGCGCTTCAAAACGATCGTCGAGGCCGTCGCGATCTGTGTCGCGTCCCTTGGCCGTCGGGTTGAAGACGCCAACTGTAATGCTGGTGGTAAGGTCAATGCGTCCCGTGGCGGTCCCTGCGGTGGCATTAACGGGCGAGTCGTACAAGCTGTAGGAACCACCGCCGAGATTTCGGATGAAGTAGTCGGTGCCGGCCGCTAAACCGCCGCCGGAAGCCGTCACCTGAACCAAGCTGGCTGTGGCAAAGGCGGGGTCAGTACTAAACGCAATCGACTCGCTGGTGGCGAAGTTAGTGGAGGTAGGTTTAGCCGGGCTGAAGATGCCAGCTAAAATCTCTTCTGTGAGGTCGATGCGTCCGGTGGTGCTGCCCAAGTTGGTGGCGTTGGATGGGGAGTCATAAAAAGAGAAGCTTGCCGAGCCATCGATGACTACCGAATTGAGTTTGCGAATAAAGTAGTTTTGGCCGGCCGTCAGTCCGCCTCCATTCTCACTCACTCGCACGATCGCCCCGGTAACGAAACCAGGATCGGTGCTGTACGTAACCGATTCGCTGGTTGCAAAGTCTGTGGAGCCGGGCACGTTGGCTCCGACAGGCATCGCACTGTCGGAAGTCCGCAGGAAGAACTCGACGTCCGCGCTCAAGCGGTCGCCATCGAGATCCTGGACGAAGTTTAGACTAACTGGTGTATTGGACTTAAGGACCAAGTCTTTGATGTCGGTGGCTTGGTCAATCCCCAACGGGGTCAGAATTTCCCAATACTTCTGATTCAATGCATCATTTGAAAGACCACGTATGCGGAAAATCTTTTCGCGTCCGTCGACGTTGATCGTGGAAAAACTA
>JAYVHC010000140.1:0-1792 GCA_043771575.1 Planctomycetia bacterium | reverse complement strand
GCGTGTCGCAAGCGGCAAGTAGAAACGTCGGCTCGATGTATTCCCGTGCTAGCTGGTAGCGACCGGACTCGTTCAACCGCTGGGCAACTGTGAACCACGAGTTGGTTCCCATAACCATCAGCGGCCGAAGCCATCGCGATTTCTTTAGGGCTTGAGACTCGGTAACCTGCCCCAGCATCAAGAGTGAATTGGCTTCGTCGAGTATTGCTTCCTGCCGACTGCCGTCGACACGGCGGATGGCGGAAAAGTATTCAATGGCGTGCTTCAAATCGCCGCGTTCTTTTAGAGTCTTTCCGGCATAAGCCCATAATTCAACACCACCTTGTCCAGGTTCGCGCGCGAATTGTAAGGCCAAATCAGAAAGTCCTACGCCATCAGCCAGCTTAGCCAATTCACTAAGTTGGTAAGAGGATAAAGCATCGCTTTGTGACATTTTGGCGCGGGCTCGTTCCAGCCATGCGCTGATCGTCTTGCCATATTGTGGTCCGAAGTACTCGCGGTTGTACGCGTAAAGTTGCTCTAGGGACTGCCATTTGTTTTCGTGGCCTGCAGCATCTTCGACATCAGGTGCCGTTTGATAAAGCACATCGGCCGACATGACGCACTCGGGATACAACATGGACAGCACTCGATCATGCAAGGAGTCATCCATCTTGTCGTAATTTGCGGCCAGGATATCCAGAAAGCGATGCCGAGCTTCAGAACGGGTCATTCCGGAAGCCAGCAGTTGCCAATAGAAATCCCCACGCTGGCGTGCCACCCGGCAAACGTTCACCAAGACTTTAAAAGTCTCATCGGCTTCCGTGAATTTTCCGAGCACATGCAAGTCGTTTGCGAGTTGCACCATGCTCCGGAACAACGGTAAATTCGAGAGTTGCGATTTTTGTGCTTCCGCCAGTAAAGCGTCGCGCCGCTTGGATAGCCACTCGTCGAAGTTACTGAAGTCTGGGGCCAGCCCCATTGAACTCAAGGCTGCCTCTTGCTCGCCACGAACTAAGCAAAGGGACCATGCCGCTTCAGGATTGTTCTCAAGCAAAAAATCCTGCACAATTTGTGCCCGTCCACTCAGGAGCATTCCTGTCAGCACGCGCTCGAGGTTGCCTGGATCCACTTGCAGCTTGGCGAGCATATCAAGCACGTGGCGATCGGTTTTGATGTACTTTGCATTTAACGGGGCGTTTTTGATTTCAGCATCTTGATCGTCGGCCGCTTTTTTCTGATTTTTCTCGGCCTCTTCGGTTGGAGGAGCCGTGCCGTCAATCTTTGGAATAATTGCTTCCCAAATGGCCTCGCTCTCGGGCAATTGTCCAGCGAATTCGAGCATGACAGCTCGCGCTGCCTCCTGCCCCGCCGATTTCCGCGGACCTACCAAACCGAGCATTACCTCCGGGTCGGAGAATGCATTCCATTGAAATCCTCGAACCGCCAAATCGGCGCGCAGTGCGATGGGCGCGGCGGTCTGCTGTACTTCAGCATGCTGAGCCTTCAGAAACTGACTCCAGGCCTGCACGGTGGGGTTCGCTGCGTCGAGATCAGGCGGCTCCAGTCCCTGCTTGAACGCGATCCACAGCGCCTGCTGGTAGGGAATGATTTTGCGAACAACTGGCCAAGCCAACTCGACTTGCTCTTGCTCTAGAGCTTCATCGACTAAAAGATTCATGCGCGAGTAGGCTTGTTCCGAGGACCGCAGCGTCTCCAGCAACTCGGCGTTCATATCGAGCAGTTGCACGGCTACATTCCAATATCCCCGTTCGCACAGCTTGACCAGGGCGGACTCGGGAGAATTGCTGAG
>JAYVHC010000139.1:0-2993 GCA_043771575.1 Planctomycetia bacterium | reverse complement strand
GAACAAGTGAGCGCAATCTTCGTACCATGTGCTTTGGCCACGCGAATCGCTTCGCGAATTGCCAGCTGCCCCGTTTCGGGATTTGCGAAAACGTAACCTTCGATGAACAGCCACTCAGAATTGGCAATGCGATCGCTGTCAACATGTTTCGCAGACAGGTGACTGGAAACCGCTAAGCATGTCCTCATGGTTCGTTCGGCATCGGGCGTAATGATGGCCACGCACGTTCCCGTTGTCTCGCCGACCAATACAGGATTACCCATGTCGATATTCAGTTGCTCAAATTCTTCAACGTAGTGCAAGCCGTAGCGATCATCACCTACACAGCCGACAAAGGCACTCCGACCACCCAACTGCGACAACCCGATGATCGAATTCGCCACGGAACCACCGCTGACCAATTTCAAGTCGTGATTGCCGTGGAACTTGCCAAATAACTGCTCCTGTTCCAGCTTATCGACCAATCGCATCGTACCGCGTTGGAATCCGAGTGACTCAAAATCTTGGTCGGAAACTTCGAGGAAAATATCGACCACCGCATTGCCCAGCCCACAGACGTCAAACTCGCGCATAAAACCCTCAATTAATTCCGGCGACCTACCGCTTCGAAGTTTCAGTGAATTGCAAGTCCGGGATTATTGCTCAGCGGACGGAATTTGGCTAGGCTTTGTTTGGATTGGGTTTCACCCTCTGCAAACCGGTCGCCCAACCACCATAACAGTTCTACGGGCACCATAACAGTTCTACGGGCACCATAACAGATCTACGGGCACCATGGCAGTTCTACGGGCCAGCGCTGGCTAGAAAAAATGCTACCCTATCGCCCTCATCCTTTGTTGCGAAACGGCCATCTCCAGACGCTCATGTTGGGGTTTTCGTATGGTGATCGCCCGCCCCATTGCGCGACCGAGATTCAAATTCCGCTCGATGACGGCGAGCGTCTGGTGGTACACGAAGAAAACGGCGGGCCGCTCGCTGATGATACGCCGACCGCAATTCTCATACACGGTCTCGGCGGCAATCACCGTAGCCCTTATTTGCAACGCATTGCGCAGCAGCTTCGTCTTGCCGGCATTCGAACTTGGCGAGTCGATTTGCGCGGTAGCGGCGCGGGGCTGAAGCTTGCTTGGCGTCCTGCTCACGCTGGATCAAGCAGCGACCTGGCCGCAGTGGTTCGCGCGGCGCAAGACCGCTATCCGCATTCGCTCATTCGCATCGCCGGATTCTCGCTGGGCGGCAACGTCTTGTTGAAGATGCTTGGCGAAAGTGCTGCCGGCGGAGCGCTCGGCGATCGACTTGATTTGAAACGCATTGAATTTGCGTTGGCGATTGCTCCGCCAATCAATCTGCATGATTGTGCCGACAACATGGATCGAATCAGCCGCGGAGTTTACACGCGTTACTATCTGCAAGTGCTCGACAAGCAAGTTGAAATGCGCCGCGCAATTTGGCCAGCTTGGAAGGCCATCCAGCGTACGCCAAAAGTAAGGACCATACGACAATTCGACGCACGCTATACTGCTCCGCTAAGCGGCTTTCGTGATACCAATCACTATTACGACGTTGCCAGTTCCGACCAATGGCTACGACACATCCGCACACCAACAACCATTCTGGTCGATCATCATGATCCGATAGTTACCGCACACAGTTTTAAACGAGTTCACTATGACACCCACGTCATTCGCATAGAACACACAAATCATGGTGGTCATCTTGGCTATCTGGGAATCGACGATTGCGGAAGGACCATGCGATGGATGGATCATTACGTGATTCATTCGCTTGTCGAACTCGATAGTTTGTCATCATGCAAAGACTTTGTTTTTTGAACCTGCGGCAGCTAGCCGATGTTTGACAATTCTAATTCATCGATTCCTGATCCCCAAAAGTAGCGTGTTCTCGAGGCGAGTTTTCCGAGTTCGGCAGCGAGTTTGAGGCGCGTGTTACTGGGCATTGTGGTACTGAGCATTGTGAGCCGCTGGCGTTAGCCACGGGTCTCGAAGTTGTGATCGTTGGCTGTTTGTGGTTCGTCCAATGCTTGTTCACTGGCCGCGAATCGTTTGGCGTTTGTCAATCACCGAGTAGGTTGCGTCGTCCGCTCCGAAACCCGCGGCTAACGCCGACGGCTCACTAAAACGAAAGACCTTTATGCACTTGCAATACCCCAACTTCGCGGATCGGTTCAATCTATTCAATGAGTGTCGTAACGGCGATGATCCGCTTTTGGATACAAATATCGCTGATTGCCGTAATTCGATTGATAGTTGTGTTGCGTCGGAGCTGGTTGATATGAGAACCTGCGATAGTTCTGTGATTGATTATTTTGCACGTTCGTTGCCACTAGTGGCTGGTATGACTGGGTCGTAGTCACCGGCTGTGATGCCATGGGCTGGATGCTTCCAGACAGCTGAGAGGTGCATGGGTAAGCTTGCGACGCGCTCACGACGGGCTGATACCTAACGTTTGAACAACCGCACCCTTGACTCATGGTTTGCCCCAGTGCAAGCGAAGGATAGGCGCTCGCGACCAAAGTCAACATCAAGCCAACCAACGATACTTTCGACATGACTGAACTCCTGGCCGTAAGGCCGAAAATTGGGTTCTTGCATCGTGCATTTCAAAACCGGACATCTCCCAATGCCGCCGCTCTATTCTATTAGATGCTCGACAAGTCATAAACTTCACGCAATCGCAAGGAGATTTCCAAATCACGCTTGCGGCGACAATCCTACCGTTGGGTGTTCAAATCCCCAAGTTCCTGGCGAAGTCGAAGCAGTACGCGGGATTTGGAAACGCGGACAGTGCCTGGTTTCATGTTGAGCTCGGCGGCGACATCGCCTGTAAGGCGTCCTTCAACGACGACTTTCCAAAACGCCTGCCAAGTACGATCGTGGAATTCAACTTTGATGGCGTTTAGCGCTCGAAGAAGAACGTCATTGAAAATCACATCTTCGTCGTCCCTTGCTATATCGGTTTCATTTACTGACTGG
>JAYVHC010000138.1:0-2152 GCA_043771575.1 Planctomycetia bacterium | reverse complement strand
GCAGCGCGATGTTAACGGTGGCACTCCAGTCACTGATGCCAAAGCCGCTGACCCTACCCCTCTAGGTTCGCGCGAAAATCCAGCGCAGGCCCAGTTGATTGCCAGCGAGCGATTGAATGGCGTAGGTTCCACCAAAGACACTCGTCATGTCACCATCGGCTTATGCGACTCGGGGCTCCGATATAACGTCGGCGACGCACTTGGTGTGCTGCCGAGTAATTGCGATCAATTGATTCAAGACGTTTGTCAGGCTGCGGAGGTTGATCCCCAAGCGACAGTGCGCGACGGCGCAGTGACTCAAACGCTGGCCGACACCTTGCGAGGACGATGCTTGCGAGCAATCACCGCTGAGCTTTGCGATCGTGCACGTGAACGTGTTCAGCAGCGACCGAAACACAATGGGGATGCAGCCGTTGATGCGCAGTTGATAAAACGCATTGAAGCATTCAGTGATTCTGATTCATTGGATGAGTACGATGTGTACGAGTTCCTAGCTGAGTTCGCGCCACTTAGTTTGTTGGCTCAAGATCTTGTCGATACGCTTGCGCCGCTCCGGCCGCGGCTGTATTCAATCGCTAGCAGTCAAAGCGCTCATCCAAATCAAGTTCACTTGACCGTGGGCCGAGTTGAGAACGAAGTTCGTGGTCGAGCTAGGAAGGGAGTAGCGTCGACGATGTTCGCCGACCGTCTTGAACCCGGAGTCGGCTTGCAAGTATTTGTGCAACCCAGTCATGGCTTTACTATTCCCGCGGACCCAAACGCGGCGACAATCATGGTCGGCCCTGGAACCGGTATTGCTCCTTTTATCGCCTTTTTGCAGCAGCGCGAGTTCGAACGCATTCAACAGAGCAACTGCGGCGCGAACTGGTTGTTCTTTGGCGATCAAACGCGAGCGTCTGACTTTCTCTACGAACAACAGCTTACTACTTGGCTTGAATCCAGCTTACTCAGCCGGCTCGACTTGGCCTTTAGTCGTGACGGTAAGGAAAAAGTCTACGTACAGCATCGCATGCACCAGCATGGGGCCGAACTATTCCGCTGGCTCGAATTGGGCAGCTACTTCTACGTTTGTGGCGACGCACAGCGTATGGCTCGCGACGTCGAGCAAGCCTTACTTGATATTATCGTTGCAAACGGCGGCCATTCGTTACTCGCCGCCAAAGACTACCTCAAGTCATTACGACAGTCGCATCGATTTGCAGCGGATGTCTACTAGCTAATCCGTCATTTCGAACTCGCACCTGGTATTCCTACAGATAGACTTGGCTGTTGTGGCTGCGAATGTCTGTCCTAAAGCCGCTAATTGTAGCAGCGATAAACATGGAGGTGCGAGTTGCTCTCGACGTCGGTCCGATCGAACGCAAACCGTTCCCCTTGATCGATAGTCAGCCAAACGGGGGCCGATGTGAGCATCATCCGCGACTTTCACCACTCGCCAATGACCTATTGCGAGTAACGTGAACCTTCCTAGCTGCCTGGGCTTCATTCCTGAGGTAGGCATACCGTTTGCTCATAGGTGCAGAGGGAACTTCAGCCGAAATCCCAAGCGAAGGAATTCTGACGAATCTCGCGACTGAGCAGGGCGGCCACTTACTTTTTAGTTTATCCGTAGAGTTCTTGTCTACTTCCACAAGCTACTGTTAATGATGCTCCGATTGCAACAGTTTTTTTTCCAGGCATGCATGATTATTGGATGGTTCGCCGTCAACCCGTTCGTCGCTATTTCTCAAGAGTCAATCGTCGTCCCTACACCGTATGAGGTCCTACCCGTCGAATCAGCGACCAGCGCACTTGACGAGTTGGCTCGCGACCCACGATTGGCCTGTCTACGTATTCCCTCCACCCTGATTACTGCGGACGCCAGCGAGAGTTTTCAACATTCATCACAAGTTGACCACATAATCCTTGGGACGCATGCTAAAAGCACAGCCGTTTGCAAGGGCGAGGTGCGAAGTGAATTGCGAGACCATGCGAATGGTGTTGAATTAGTATGCTCCATTTCCGGTACCGTGACATCGCAAACTTGTGGAGTCAATGGCCCTGCCGTCATTAATTCTACGTCCGACACCACTTACACCGCGAAAAAAAGAATACTATTCGATGGTCGACAACTATCAACGCAACCTGCGCTCATCTGCGCGACGACGCGTGT
>JAYVHC010000137.1:0-3146 GCA_043771575.1 Planctomycetia bacterium | reverse complement strand
CGACCGAAGAATTGGCAGACGCAATACTCGCTTTGGCCGCCGATGGTTCGTTGCGAACTCGACTAGGGCAGGGGGGCGCACTTCGATTCACCGAACAGTTCCGCCACCAACGGATGACGGCTGAAATCCGTCGGCTCTATCAAAGACTTGCAGACACGTAGCCGTTCAATCGCTCGGGTTTGGAACCAACTTCCGAAAATCGTTCAAAGATTTCGTGTCAAGCATCGCGAGTGAATCGAATGGCTTATCATGCACACTTCCGAAACTGATAAAAGGGAGATCACAGTTGGCTAAAGAACGCGACATACTTGGGCAATATCGCATTGCTCGCATCATCCATAACGGCAACTCGAGCCAAGTCTGGGAAGCGATCAAGCAACCGGAAGGAACGCGTGTCGTTCTCAAGACTCTAAAACCGAAGTACGCCGAAGACAAAATTAAAATCAGCTTTATGAAAAACGAAGCCGAAGCAGGGAAGGCTCTGCAACATCCCAACATTATCAAGATCTTCGAATTCGGCGACGACAAGAATACGCCTTTCGTGGCGATGGAATTGTTCAGCGAGATAACTTTAAAGAAAGCGATTCGCAAGGGGCCGGAGAGTATCGCTTACTTGCTACCAAAAATCATCCAAAAGGCCTGCGAAGGTCTTTACGCAATGCACAGTCAGGGGTATCTGCACTGCGACGTGAAGCCCGAAAATTTCCTAGTCAATCGCGAGGGTGACGTCAAAGTAATCGATTTCTCGCTTGCACAAAAAATTAAGACCGGATTATCAAAATTATTTGGCGGAAAACCCAAAGCCGTGGCTGGAACGATGAGTTACATGTCGCCAGAGCAGATTAAGGCTGGGGCGCTCGATCCCCGGTCGGATTTGTACAGTTTCGGTTGCGTTTTGTTCGAGTTGGCCAGCGGCAAACCGCCGTACACAGGCACCAGTCCATCGGATTTATTGAACAAGCACATCTCTGCGCCCATTCCTTCTCCAGTGGTTGGCAACGATAATGTAACTCAGGAGTTTGCCAACATCCTCAAAACGATGATGGCGAAAAAGCCTGGCGAGCGTTACGAGAATGTCTGGGAAGCGTTCAAAGTCCTTAAGTCTACGAAGATCTTCAAGCGACCTCCGCGCATCCCGGAAACGAGCATCTTTGATGCTCCCACCGGCACTGGAGAACAAGAATGACCAAAGTCCGCGACTTCCTCGGCCCCTATCGGCTAGCGCGGCTCATTCGTATGGGAAACTCGTGCCAAGTTTGGGAAGCGATCGAATCGAACACTGGCGAACGATTCGCCCTCAAAGTACTCCGCCCCGATCACCGCCATAACAAAGATGAAATGAATTTTCTAAAGAACGAGTACGCGATTGGAATATCGCTCGTTCATCCCAGCATCATCAAGATGTATGACTTGGTTCTGGAGAATGATTCGCCATTTTTGGTGCTCGAGTTGTTCAGTGAACTCAATATGAAACAAGCCCTTCGCCGAGGTCCTGATTCGCTCGCTTATCTACTCGACAAGATCATCTTACAGTCATGCGAGTCGCTGTACTACATGCACGACAAGGGTTTCGTTCACTGCGACATCAAGCCTGACAATTTCCTCGTCAGCCGCGATGGCGACGTAAAGCTCATTGACTTTACGATTTCACAAAAAGTAAAGACTGGCCTTGCGAAGCTATTTAGTGGCAAGACGAGAAATATCTCCGGGACAAAGAGTTACATGTCGCCTGAGCAAATTCGCGGCACGCAACTCGATCAACGCTCGGATGTCTACAGCTTCGGTTGTGTGCTCTTTGAGTTGGTCACCGGCAAGCCGCCGTATACCGGGACGAGTCCAAATGACTTGCTGAACAAGCACCTCTCCGCCCCGATTCCTTCGCCATTGGTTGCAAACGACAACGTAACTCAAGAGTATGCCAATGTCATCAAAGGGATGATGGCGAAGAAACCAGAACAACGTTTTGCAACCATGTGGGAAGTTTTAAAGACGATGCGTGCTACCAAGATCTTTAAGCGTCCGCCTCGTATTCCGGAGACGAGCATCTTCGATGATTTCCAATCCGGTGGCCGACTTACCAAGCACGAATAGAAACCACACTTAACTCAATCAGCAGCATTCGTACACGTTAATCCAGAGAATCATGAGCAAATCCAACGGACTTGAATTTGAACAACCGCTTCTTGAACTTGAAGCTCGCATCAAGACGCTCGACGAAACTTCACCGCGAACCGAAGCGATCGAGCAAGAGATTATACAACTCCGCCGTCAGTGGAACGAACAGACTCGCGAGATCTATTCCAAGCTGAGTCCGTGGGAGATCGTCCAGGTATCCCGACACAAGGACCGACCCTACACTCGCGATTACTTGCAGTTGGTGTTCGATGAGTTCGTGGAACTGCACGGGGACAAGTTCTTCGGCGATGATCGCGCGATGCTAACAGGCTTTGCGAAGATCGATCAGCACAAAGTCATGGTCGTCGGCCATCAAAAAGGTCGAACCTACAAAGAGCGAGCGGCTTGCAATTTCGGCTGCGCACATCCGGAGGGCTACCGGAAGGCGATGAGCAAAATGAAACTAGCGGAGAAGTATGGCTTGCCCATCATTTGCTTTATCGACACACCGGGCGCTTATCCGGGAATCGGCGCCGAGGAACGCGGCCAAGCCCAGGTGATCGCCGAAAGCATGTTCCAAATGAGTCAACTGAAAACGCCGATCATTTGCGTGGTTATCGGCGAAGGTGGTTCCGGTGGTGCGCTCGGAATCGGCGTTGGCGACAAAGTGGCCGTTTTGGAGTTTGCATACTATTCGGTGATCAGCCCAGAAGGTTGCGCCGGCATTATTTGGAAAAGTCATCAGTTTGCGCCGCAAGCTGCGGAGGCGCTTAAGTTCACTTCTAAGCACCTCCAAGAACTCGGCGTGATCGATGACGTGATCAAAGAACCGCTGGGCGGCGCGCATCGCGATCATCATCAAATGGCGGCGCGCATGAAGAGCTATCTGACTCGGACGCTCGCTGGCCTGCGTGAATTTTCACTCGATCAGTTGATCGAGAATCGCTACGACAAGTTCCGTCGCATCGGCGTGTTCGATGATCTTTCGATGCCGCAAGTTAATCATCACGCAGCTGATTAACCAGTGATTC
>JAYVHC010000136.1:0-4279 GCA_043771575.1 Planctomycetia bacterium | reverse complement strand
AGAGGGGATATGCGGCATGCTGACGAAGTCACCAAAATTGGGGACAGTCGTCGCAGTTATCGATCGCTTGGCATTTTCACATTGACACCAAAGACGTGTTTTGTGGCCAAGCAATCGAATGGCTTGGGTGAGCGGATTTCAGCCTGCGGACATAATGCCGTTGATTCTTATTGCAGTTTTGCGTCGGCAGAATCAAAAAAATTGGCTCCCTTTTGGGACGAAATGCGTCACGAACTGCTGTTAGGTGAGTTGGTCGTAAAGAGATTTAAGCATAAGTCACGGAATCAAGAGGCCATTCTGGCAACGTTTCAAGAAGACGGCTGGCCTTACAAAGTATACGATCCACTGTCACCGATCTTAGATTGCGATCCAAAGCGACGATTGAACGATACGATCAAGGGGCTAAACCACCATCAAGAGAATTCTCTTATCCGTTTTCGAGGCGATGGGACGGGTGAAGCGGTCATTTGGGAATTGACTGGCGACTTTAAATCAAAATCGACTATTATTGCAGGTGTGTTCCGCTGACCTTCCGTAGCAAGTCACACGGCAATTGCTAATTTCAAGCCACCTTTGCAGAATTCAATGCAACTTCTAAGTGGCTTACCTCGATGCGACTTTTTGTACCTAAGCATCTATGCTGGCGACCCGACATTCCTGACTTTCGAGATTTGCTCCCCGAAAGTCCTGAGATCTTGAAATTGTTGCCACCAGCGAGATTGCCGGATGGTACGCTGCCGGTCTCGGATGCCATCCAAGGAGGAGCTGCGGCTTTGCTTGTCGGCTTTGATGACAAGCAGATATCGGCGTCCAGGGGCTTGTCACTGGCCAGTGCGGCAGGATCGGTTTGCATTGAATTCAGGCGGTTAAGCGTTCGCAGCTCTCTTCATCGAATACGTAACGTTCGCCAAATTCAATCGCGTAAAGATTCAGTATGCGAAGATACTCAATTCGGTTAAATGCGGCAGTGTTTTAGGATGGTTGCGGGGTCGGCGAGATAGCCGACAAAGAATTGGCCGAACTCACCATACTTGGCACTGGCTTCGTCGAAGCGCATCTTGTAAACAATCTCTTTGAGGTACTGTGGATTGCGAGCCCAAAGTGTGACGCCCCATTCCCAGTCATCGAGGCCTACGCTGGCGGTTACGACTTGCGTGACCCGACCAGCGAAGGCCATGCCGCTCTGGGCGTGTTCGGCCATCATGGCGTTGCGAGCGGTAAAGGCAGTGGTGTACCAATTGGCTCCAACTACTCGACTCTTGTTCATCGGATAGAAACACATCGCTGGCCAAGTCGGCAGTTCAGGGAACAGGCGATGCTGGTTCATCATGGGCAGCCGCTTTTCATAAGCGGCGACCTTGGCGGCGAATGCAGGCGAATCTAGATCTTCGCCTCCAGCGATTAGGCGATCGGCATACTGCTGAACCGAAGGGACATATTCGGAAATTTCTGTAATGGATACAAACGAATAAACCGGTTCGATGGCTGGCCCGAGCGGGCCAGCCAGCACGGCTTGATGCACTGCGTCGACTTTCAGCGGATCGGCGTCGAACAAGATTACACCGAAATCCGCCTTATGTCCGCTAACAATAAATGTCTGCAAACGCGCGGGAGCGTCCGCACGGATCGGATCGAGGGCTGCGGCCAGTTGAATCGCGCCAGCGGCGCGTTGTTCGGAAGTTAATCGGTTCAGTTCGCCGCGATTGAAGCGATAGAAAATATGCGAACAATGCCAACCTTCAGTCAATTGAATGGACGGTTCCGGCAATTCGCTGGGCCGGACTCCCGGACGTTGCGCGCCGCTGACTGCGCCCGACGCGGAGTGTGACGATTCCGAGCCAGCAGGTTGTGAAGCTGTCGTAGTAGGAGGTGAGGTCGATTCCGCAGTGGCCATTTTGCCATTTCCAGTCGAATGAAGTTGTTAGCGAGTTTTCAGTGATCCAGTTCAGTGGTCCATTTAGCCGGCCGCATCAAAACGATGCTGTGAGGTTATTTTGCCAACGTATAACTGGATTGTATCTTGACTAAGGCAAGATCGTCGGGAAAGGTATGAATGGCTTGAATACGGAGGGAGTGGCTGCGAGTTTCAACGTGAATGAAACTCATTCCGCCGATGGCCATCCTCCCGCTGGAGTCGAAGACCTGAATCAATTCGTGGCTCTTGGCTGATTCGCCAAGTTGCTGCTGAATCAACCAGAACAACTCTGGCTTCACACGTTCCAATTCATGTTCGTAGTGGTAAACAATTCCCCCACGGCACTCAATCGACTCCGCACACTTTTCACTAAGGGGGTTGAGTAACAGGCGGCGACTTTTGGGGAGCGGTTGATGCACGGATGCGGCAACTTCGGTTAGTGTGGTGTTACCGGAACTGAAACGGATCACATGGCCATCGTGGGTGATGTCAATGATCGCGGAAAATCCGTCGCGTTCAACGTGATGCGACTTAGCGACTTGAAACAATTCAGGATGGAGCGCGCGATTGAAGAATTGAAACGTCAATTGAGCGACTTTGGGGCGAATTGTAGAGGTGGTCATTTTAAATTCGCTCCGACTAGGCCTGTGCTTGATGCATGATGCATGATGAGAGGCGAGCCGTTGGTGTTGAGGGCAGTAGCACTTAACGATCGAATAATTTGCAATGCACTCGGGAGAGCGAGGCTCCCGCCGAGCAGTTGGGGCAGCGAACTTGGCAGCCGTGCGATTGTGGGCGAATAGGGTGGCGGAATTTCATAGCGTGATGCATTTTTTCGGGGAATACAACTCTAATTTCTTCCGAACCCACCACTTGGTAGCTGGTTTTGTGCGGCTTGCACGTAACACTGCTGAACTTGAAACACCTGCGCTACACGACCGGTGTCTTACGAACACAGCCTGAAATTCTGCATTCGTGACTCCGATCAGAATGCGCCGCCAAGCTGCTTACTAATTATACTCGCGTAGTTGGTCCTCAACCAAGAGCAACTGCAATTCTATGATAAAGTCTGACGACAACATGGGTTAGGCCGCTTGTGGGGTGGGGAGTTTTCTGAAACCATAGAAAAAACTAGTGCGAGCGGGCTTTGCTTCGATTACATTGCTGCAAGTTTGCAAGGTTGGGTTGTCGTTTCGTAACCGCATTCGATCAAGAGTATTACGGCGCGGCGATCTCATTTCGCGATAGACTGAAACGGGAAAGCTGCGTTGAAACGACTACACATTGCAATGGTTTCTAGCGAGGTTGTGCCGTTTGCTAAGACTGGAGGCCTCGGTGACGTTTGTGGAGCGCTGCCGATCGCACTTGAGCAACTTGGCCATCAATGCAGTGTCTTTTTGCCTTGCTATCGTAGCGCAATGCACAGCGGATTGCCCATCGAGTCGACGCCGATCGCGTTCACGATTCCCATGGGCGGACGACATGTGGCGTGCCGCATATCTAAGTCGCGGCTTCCGAACTCGCAAGTTACTATCTACTTTGTCGACCAGCCCACGTATTTTGACCGTGATGGATTGTACGGTGATAAGCAGGGCGAGTACCGAGATAACTGCGAACGTTTTGCGTTTTTTTGTCGCGCAACCATGGAAGCCATCGCACAATTATCGCTTGATATTGATATTGTTCATGCACATGATTGGCAAGCGGGTTTAATGGCCGCCTATGTGGCGACAGGCTTCGGCGGTTATGAATGGGCGCGGCGAGCTAAAAGCGTTATGACGATCCATAACCTCGCTTACCAAGGACGATTCTGGCATTACGATATGGTGCTTACCGGACTCGACTGGCAATTTTACAACTGGCAGCAAATGGAATTCTACGGGCAATTGAACTTGATGAAAACTGGAATCGCGTTTGCCGACGCCGTCACTACGGTCAGCCCGACGTATGCACACGAAATTACGGAACCCGAACATGGCTGTGCGCTGGACGGAACGTTGCGTGACCGCGGTCAATCACTGATTGGGATCGTGAACGGCGTCGATTATGCTCATTGGAATCCTGCGCTCGATCCATACTTGACCAAGAAATTTGACGTAGGTAACTGGCGAGTCGGGAAATCTGAATGCAAGCGCGCATTGCATGCCGCTCATGGGCTTGCAACGGAGCCCAACACGCCATTGATTGGAATTATCGGTCGGCTGGCCGATCAAAAAGGCTGGGACTTGATCATTCCGCTTCTACAACGTGCCCTAGTGGAGATGCCGGTGCAGTGGATCATCCTTGGTACTGGCGAAGAACGCTACGCCCAGCAATTGAAGCTACTGGCGTCGCACGCGCCTGGCAAGATTGCCGTGAAGCTTG
>JAYVHC010000135.1:0-2557 GCA_043771575.1 Planctomycetia bacterium | reverse complement strand
GCGGTTGGGTCGCTGGCTCGAATTGTCCCGTCTGGCGAGCCGCATCTCGCGAATCCATTGAGAAGGTCCACAATGCAGCCTACTATGACCAGTTGAAATTATGGTGCCAGCAATCGGCTGGTCGCATCGAAGCGGACACCGTGGTCAGTCGAGGGTCGTGGGACGCAGCTACTCGAGCCGCCGGTGCGGCCATCAATGCTGTCGAGCGAGTCGCCAAAGGCGAAGATAAACGCGCCTTCTGTGCGATTAGGCCTCCCGGTCATCATGCACTCGCGGGTGGTCCGATGGGCTTTTGCTTGTTTAACAATGTGGCGGTTGCCGCTCACGCAGCCATTCACGCTGGTTTACACCGTGTGATGATCATCGATTGGGACGTACACCACGGCAACGGAACCCAAGACGTCTTTTACGAGGATGGGCGAGTTGCTTTCTTTTCCATCCATCGCAGCCCTTTTTATCCCGGTACAGGCAAGTCGACCGAGACGGGCACGCGAGCTGGTTTGGGCTGGATCGCCAATGAGCCGGTGCCAGCAAACATTACCCAAAAAAGTTTTATTGAGCGATTCACTCGCGGCATCGAAGCACTGGCTGCCAAAGTACGACCCGAGTTGATTTTGCTGAGCGCTGGCTTTGACGCGCATCGATCGGATCCCGTTGGTTCACTGTGTCTTGCGGATCAGGATTTTGGCGAACTAACGCGAATTGTTAGGGAATTAGCCGTGAGCCATTGCGACGGAAAAATCGTCAGTCTACTTGAGGGAGGGTACCATTTGGAGCATTTGCCGATGTCGGTCAATGCGCACCTAGGAGAATTGGCGAAGATTTAGCAAGCGTTGTTAAGTGGAGGTCGGTTGCGTATACTCCCTTGCGGGAAATCTAACAGTTTAACCCAGGCTCAAATTGGAATGGCAATGGCACGCATCTTCATCCTAGTTACCGTATTGCTGAATTGCGGCTTACACGCTGGCACTTTGCAAGCTCAACTGCGTGGTTACGCTGCTCCTCCGGCAGGACGCGAACCAGCGCGAGTTGGATTGTTGGGTGGACTGCGGGAAGCGCGTGAAGTGCGATTCCGACGCGAAGAGCAAGCAGCCACGGCTGCTGCACAGGCTGCAGCACAGCGCAGCGCTGTTGCAAACCCCAATCCCCCAGGCAAAAGTTCTGCAAGGCAACCACTCAGCAATACGAATACTGCGAACAGCAATACCCTCCGCAGAGAATCTTATCCGCAGAGTGTCGCAGCCGCGCGCGCAGCTTCCAACAGTCGCACAGCCAACAGTCGCACAGCCAACTTTGGCAGCCCCAATCTGCAAGCTGCAAGCGCAGCAGGAGCAGTCATGGCTGCGTCCGCAAATGCATTGGTGCCGAATCCCGTACGCTACGATGGACCTGGCGTTGCGATTCGCTTGCCCAAGGACTCCCCTGGAGTCGTCAGTTACTTGGTGGATGACGTGGAGAGCAATGCGATTCTGCCAGGCGAACAACAAGTGCTCGATAGTAAGGCTAGCTACATCGTACGCTACTCGCGTGGTGTCACCGTCGAAGGTCGTTCGTTTGGTGAGTCACGGTATACGATTTCCGAAGGTCGTTATCGTTTCGAGCTTACCGAAACCGGCTGGGAACTTTATCGCGAATCAGATTTCGGCATGCCCGTCGCGCCAGCGAATCGATTGAACTTCTCGGCGAGTCAGGTAGCTGGCCGCCCCTCCAAGGACGTGCCGTTCCCAGAATTCGACGCCATATCGCGTCACATTCTTCCCACTGAGTCACTAGCAACTGAACAGCCCGTTGCTAGCGAGCCCATTGCCAGTGAAGAAGTCCTTCCAGCGCCTAAGCCGCGTTCGATTCTTGAATAACGAAAAATTCTATACGTCGGACTTGCAGTGGCAGTGTGGATTCGGTACTGACAACCGTTGATCGAAGTTTAAAGATTGATGGAATGGATTCACTCTGGTCGGGTTGAAGGTGATCTATGTCGACGGTCGTTGGCAATTGTGTTCCGCTCGAGCGGCTTAAAGTACTCGCAGCGGACCAGGTTGAAGCGAATAAGCAGTTGATTGCCGTGTTGCTAACGATGCTCGATGAGAACGAAGAAGTTCGCGCGTGGGCAAGTGATGTGCTGACCAGTGTGGAAGAGCCCTCCATCGAGTGGGCGCCGCAGTTGGCGGAGCTGACGCGGCATGTCAACGCACCTGTAGCGGGCTGGTCGTGCAAATTGCTCGGCCGACTAGGTAAGGAAGCGACGCGCTATCAATCGTCGCTTGCACAAGCAGTGTCACAGCATCCAGAGAAATCTGTACGCCAGTTGGCAGCTCTAGCTTTGAAATCGGTTCCAAATTTAAACCACGATAGCGTAGTGGCCTTGAAGGCTGCCGCGTCCGATGCTGACCCGCGGCTCAGTCGCCTAGCGACTGATGCGCTGTCGGCGCAAAACGAAGCTTGATCGAAGGCCACCTGTGCGCCGCATGATGTAGCGCACGACGGCTTGGATCGAGTTCCAGCATTGCGTTTTCATTCAAACAGTTTTCCCAAAGCATGGAGGCGATGGGATGCGATC
>JAYVHC010000134.1:0-4531 GCA_043771575.1 Planctomycetia bacterium | reverse complement strand
ACTGGCTGATAGCACAGCGCAAAGATGTTTACAGCAAGGGCCTCGGGGTTTTAGGCCGACCGAGTCCGAACCAGGTTGCGAAAACGATGCCCAGCACTAACATGATCTGCGTTAAACCTCTGAGCTGATAGAGGTGTGTGAGGAAGTACACGAAGCTGTCGTCAGCGATAAACGGGAACGCTTTCCATTCGGCCAGCACTAGCAAGCCTGCAGCACTCACACCACATGCAACCGCCAACCATGGCGAATGAATCCGCGATGCATAGCTACACGCCCATCCCATCACGGCACCAAGAATCGCGAGAGCGTAGAAGCCCTGACTGACAAGCCATTGAAATAGATAAAAACCGGCAACTGCACCCACGGCTAAACCCAGCAAGCCGCGAATATGCGCGAGATAATCGAATTTATGGTCGGTCATCGACAAATATGCTCCGCTGTATGTCCGTAGTTCAGGCTCAACCAGTTGTTCATGGTCGCAGCCGGCGGACGCATTATTACCCACATTCTGGACTCTGTCGCGTACTCGTACTCAGCGATACGGTAGTCGTACTCGAAACTTCCCGGGATTATCGTGAGCTGTTACAAAAACTGGGTTTGGACGCGATGTTTTGCGTTCCCAATCCACTAGATAATCCTTCCGTATTCATCCCGATAGGGATTACAGCACCCCCGGGAACGAAAGGTCAAGCGATTGACCCTGAAAGGGTCAAAGATTCTTCGATCCTTTCAGGATCGGAACGCACTGCACACAACTTTTTCCGGTGGTGTCGCTCCGCTCAACCACCGGCTATTATCGGATATCCCTTCGGGATGAAAAGTCCCGCAACTCTAAAGGCTCCACAAACCCCCAATTTTTTAACAGCCCAGGATTATCGAGTACGTGGAGAGTCGCCGGCGCACACCGGGCAACCCATAACTATTCGATGCTCGCGCGCTCGATCTCGTGGCGATCATCCGGCAGCTGCTGGCATGTTAGAACGCAGCGCCTAAAAATGTGGAAAGCCAACCGACAGCCGGTTTGCCGCGAGTTTGGTAAAACACTCTGCCGGGGCCCGTGTATTTGACCACCAAGCCCTCTCCGGATAGCACCGAGTCCTTGACTGTGCTGGTGGCTTTGACCAATTGATACTGAACGGTGTCTGAAAAAGCGACCATGAAGCGATTGTCGACGATGAAGTTTTCGTCCGCTGCCAGTTCTTTCGCAACGATCGCGCCGTAGGTCTGACAAAAAACCGTGCCTTCGCCAACCGCGTGCAACAAGAACAGCCCTGTCTTGGCCATCATACCTTTGACGCCACCGTACTTAATCGTCAATTCGCAAGCGCCGATGTTCGCCAGATAGGCACCGCGCGTCAGATAGTAACCACCATTTCCGCTCAGTGAGATTGTCAAAATATCGCCTTGCGAATCCGGTGCGAGCATCAGTACTTGCCCGTCGCGCTTTGCACGGAATTCAGCCGTGAATACATTCTCGCCGCCCAAGGCACTCTTCATTCCGCCAAACCAGCCCGCGCTTGACTTAGATCCTCGACGTCCGACAGAAGCTGTCAACTGCAAACCCGAGGTCATGGACAGCATGCTATTGGGTTGTGCAACCACCACCTCGGCTTCGCTCATCTTGATCTCCAAGACTGAGAAAACCGGTGCATATTTTATGCAAAATTCCATAGAGTCTCGTCAACGTGAATATGACCTACCAAGGGTCACTCTTGCCGAGTGACCTAGCGCCACAATCGCATTTTCATACGACCGGCAACTAAAGCTCAGTCATCAACGCCATGCGCAACGCGTTGACGGATCATGTAGCCGCCGAACGAAATTACGGCCAAAATTCCCAAAAAAATGAACAAAGCGACCCAGTGCGAAACACCAAAGACATTCATGATGCCTGTGATGCAAAGGTCATAAATCACGAACTTGATGAACAAAGAGATGATTCCGCCCAAGCCGCCTCGAGCGCCCAGCAATGAAATGTTCCGCATTATTTTTCAAACCCCAGAAAAAACTCTAACTAGATTACGCATGCGTGTTTCGACGAACTGGAATTCTACCAAAAGCGGATCACCATTCCTACCTGAACGTTGGCCCTATTCAAATTGGCTCTTGTTCCGCAGTATATGGTGGAAATGTTGTGCGAAGCGGTGAGCTTCATCGCGGACGTATTGCAGCAACCTAAGCGCGAACGCATGGCGACTGAGTATAAGCGGGCTAGAATCGCCAGGCAAAAAAACCTCTTCTTCGCGTTTGGCTAGCGAAAGAAGGGTTGGCGGCGTGATTTGCTGGTCGCGAAATGCAGCTAACGCCGCGTTCAGCTGTCCTTTTCCACCATCGATAAGCAAAATATCGGGGAACGTTTCCTGGTTGTCACTTAGCCTTCGGAATCTACGGGAAACCACTTCGTGGATACTACGAAAGTCGTCAATGCCTTTGACATCGCGAATTTTATAGCGGCGATAACCGGGTTTAAATGGCAAGCCGTCGATGAATTGAACTAAGCTCGCCACGGTTTCATTCCCCCCGAGATGGGCGATGTCGACCCCTTCAATCACGCGTGGAACGACTGGCAGTTTCAGCACTTTTTGCAACCCCAACAGACCCTTCTTCGGATCAATGTAGAAAACTTCTGGCTGCACATGAGTATCGAGTTCGCCGCGTTCGTCCAGTCGCTCGAGCATCTTCAATTCGTCGCGCAGGCGAGCCGCTTTTTCGAACTGCAAGGACTTTGCCGCGAGCTGCATCTCTTCCTGCAGCTCTTTGAGTAGTCTCTTCTTGCCGCCCTCGAGAAACGTCTGTAACCTACGAATGTCCAGCCGATAATCCTCTTTCGAAATCCGTAAGTTGCACGGTGCCGTGCATTGTGCAATTGAAGCCAGTAGGCATGGTCGAAACCAGCGCCAGCGTTCATCATCGGCAACGATGTCGAGCGAACAAGTCCGGAATTTAAAGATCCGCTGCAGCACTTGTATCGCTCCTCGAAGCGCCCCGGCACTCGCAAAGGGACCATAAAGTTTTACGCCGCTATTGGGTGGCGTACGCGTCACTTCGACGCGCGGAAAATCCTCGCGCGTGGTGATCATCAAGTAAGGAAAGCTCTTGTCGTCCTTAAGATCCTTGTTGTGTTTGGGTTGGATATCTTTGATCAGGCGACTTTCCGCCAGGAGCGCGTCAACTTCGCTTTCGCATTCAATAAAGTCGATGTCGCAAATATCCAGCACCCACGTCGCGGTCCGCGATTCTTGCAGAGCTGCTTTCAGGAAATAGCTGCTTGCCCGGCTGCGCAAGTTCTTGGCTTTTCCGATATAGATCACCACGCCTGCGTGGTCCTTCATCAAGTAGACGCCTGGCTTTTGCGGAAACGTACGCACTCGTTCCGCTGAGCGTCGATAACCAAAGGGTGCATTCGCATCGACCACGATCTCAGCATCGCTGATTTCGCGCTCGGGCTCCTCAAATTCCTCGGGCTCCTCCGGCTCTCCATTTAGCATTACGTCGTCGATCGGATCTTCGTCCATGCTATGAAATTCTCTTTGCTTTCCATGGATGCTAGGCGTGAACTAGTTTTCTTACGGGCAATTCCATCGAGACCCGACGTGTCAGCCAGGAAGCTGACCAGATAGAAAACTTGGAGCACAAGGCACGTACAACCTTATTCTAGCAAGGTTGCCAAGCTGAGAAACTGCGCAGCCTTCTGAGCCCGATTCGCCGCTACAATCGGCATTGTCGCTGCCAATGCACGTGCGCCGAGCAACTGGGTCGAATTTGAGTAGGTGAAATTCAGGACGCTTGCAATTCGCGTAGCGGTTGGACTAATGTTGAATTACGCAAAGCGAGTCGACAAGCGCGACCCTGTCGGCTCGCTCTGCGCACTTCGGAAGCTCTACTTCCATCAGCCCTCTGTAAACTCTACATTTTCAGCCTGTGCACTGTCCAATTTTTCAGCGTAGAGCAATTTAGCGTAGCGCAATTTAGCGTAGCGCAATTTAGAGTAGAGCAATTGTCCCAATTGCTCCCAGAAACGATTGGGACAATCGTTCTACACTCTTAACAATCGTTCTACATCTTACTGAACCATGACAAACGTGATCGGTCGACTTGCGCCTTCTCCAACGGGTGCTTTGCATGTGGGCAACGCTCGGTCGTTCTTGCTG
Source organism: Planctomycetia bacterium (assembly GCA_043771575.1). Taxonomy (GTDB): domain Bacteria; phylum Planctomycetota; class Planctomycetia; order Pirellulales; family Pirellulaceae; genus Aureliella. The sequence goes on along the minus strand of JAYVHC010000134.1, from coordinate 380 downwards.
GCTTGGCTGTCCGTGCGGCAACAGGGTGGAATGTTGCTGTTGCGAATGGAAGACATTGATTCGCCGCGAGTAAAGTCATGGGCGCGCCAGCAGACACTCGACGATCTACGCTGGTTGGGACTAGATTGGGACTGGGGACCGGATGTCGGGGGGCCGCACGCGAGCTATGTGCAAACTGAACGCGCCGGACGTTACCGCGAAGTGCTTCAGCAGTTAATTGCTGCCGACACTCTCTATCCCTGTACTTGCTCGCGGCGCGAAGTATCTGAGGCTGCGAGCGCTCCGCATGAGCTGGCAATCTCTGACTTGCCGCCCATTGAGGGTACCATTTATCCAGGCACTTGTCGCATGCGCAACGCGCTTGGAACGAACGAAGTTTT
>JAYVHC010000133.1:0-2884 GCA_043771575.1 Planctomycetia bacterium | reverse complement strand
GATTCGAAAAGACTGGCCCCCATCAAATCGCAGTTTCGCTATTTGGAACTTCGCATCATACATTGCAGAGCATGTTGGGTAAGAGCCTGCGAGTGCCTGCGTCAGCGTCGGCCAAAGTTCTCGAAACGATCACGCGACTAGCTTCCGTAGTGACGATCCATTCCGAGATAGGAGACCTGCAGCGCGGCAAGTCATCAAAATCTGGCGACGCACCATCCAGCGGAAACGCGGCAGCAATCACTCCGGCAAAAAAGATCGCTGGCGACCCTCGCTCACATCTTCATTTGCTGCCCAGCGGCGATGGGTTGCGAGCCGAGTTCTATGTCCAGCCATTCGGCACCACCGGCCCAATGTGTCGCCCTGGCGAAGGTGGAACGACTTTGTTTGCAACGATCGACGGCGAAGCCATTTCTGCCCATCGCGATTTGTCGATCGAAGTGAAACATTCGAAAACGCTGATCGACCAGTGCGAGACATTGTCCACTCACTTAACCCAACCCTGGACGGCCACGTTTGGCTCGCCGACTGAAGCCCTCGAATTGCTGCTCGATTTAGAACCGTTGACTCAAAGCGATAGCGTGACCATTCATTGGCCCAAAGGACGATCGCTGCGATTGGCCGGTGTGGCCAACGAGTCAATGATGCGGGTTCGTATCGCTCGCGATCGAGACTGGTTTGCTGCTTCGGGGGAACTCAAACTTGATCGCGAACGCTCGATCGATATGATGCAGTTGCTCGAGTTGGTTTCGGCCTCTCCGGGGCGATTCGTCAAGCTTGGCGATGGAGAGTTCCTGGCCCTAACCTACAACCTTCGACAGCGTATAGACGAATTGCGGCTATTTGGCGACGGACGCTCAGTCAAAGGAAAGTTGCGATTCGCAGCCGTTCACGCAGCGCTGCTCGAAGACCTCGGCGAGATCAAGGTCACCAGTGATACTCATTGGAAGAACTGTCTGAAGAAAATGCGCGAGGCGACCGAAATCAGCCTTCAGATTCCCGAAACGTTTCAAGCCGAGCTGCGGCCATATCAGCAAGAAGGGATCGCCTGGATGCAGCGATTGGCGGCTTGGGGAGTCGGCGGTTGTTTAGCGGATGACATGGGTCTAGGGAAAACCATCCAAGCCATCGCTCTTTTGCTTCAACGCGCTGCCGATGGTCCCGCGATCGTCATCGCGCCTACATCCGTTATTTATAATTGGCACAGTGAAATCACGCGATTCGCTCCGACGCTGCGTCCGCGAATTTTGGCCGAATCACCGCGAGCCGAATTACTCGATTCATTGGCCGATTGCGACGTGCTACTCTGTTCATACGGCTTGATGCAAAACGAAATCAAAAAACTCGAAAAGTTCAAGTTCACTACGCTGCTGCTGGACGAAGCTCAAGCGATCAAGAACGCTGCGACCCAGCGTTCCAAAGCGGCCAAGCGGTTGACCTCCGAATGCCGTTTCTTGTTAACGGGCACACCGATGGAGAATCATCTAGGCGAGTTATGGAATCTTATGGACTTTATCAATCCAGGACTGTTGGGAACCGCTGAAAGTTTTCAAGAGAGGTTTGCGGTACCGATTGAACGAGATGCAGATCGCACCGCGCGTCAAGGACTGAAGCGATTGGTTGCTCCTTTTATTTTGCGGCGAACGAAAGCGCAGGTGCTGACCGAATTGCCGCCGCGAACTGAAACAACATTACGGATCGAACCCACCCATGATGAAGCTGCATTTTACGAAGCCGTTCGATTGCGTGCATTGAAACTGTTGGCGGAAGGGGCGGAAGGCAAACCAAAAACGCTCCAAATCTTGGGCGAAATTATGCGATTGCGTCGAGCGTGTTGCCATCCTAAGTTAGTTATGCCTGAATCGACTATCGAAGGATCAAAACTGACGCAAGTGCTTGAGACGATCGACGAGCTTCGCAACGGAAAGCACCGTGCATTGATTTTCAGTCAATTCGTCGACCATTTGCAATTGGTGCGTGAACAATTGGACGAACGCGGCATCGCCTATCAATACCTCGATGGCAGCACACCAGCCAAGGCACGCAAAGAGCGTGTGGACGCTTTCCAAGCCGGCCAGGGGGAAGTCTTCCTTATCAGTCTGAAAGCCGGGGGAACCGGATTGAATCTGACTGCGGCAGACTATGTGATTCACTTAGATCCGTGGTGGAATCCAGCCGTGGAAGACCAAGCTTCCGACCGTGCGCACCGCATCGGCCAACAGCGTCCAGTAACGATCTACCGTATGATCTTAGCAGGTACGATTGAAGAAAAGATTTTAGAATTGCACGCCACCAAACGCGATCTCGCCGAAAGTCTGCTCGAAGGGACTGACCGTAGCGGTAAGCTTACCACGGAAGAGCTGATGCGATTGATCAAGACTTGAGAAACGGTCTGATGCGAAAACCAATCTTAAAAAACTAATGCGGCCATTGAAACGAAACTGGGATTTAATCCCGAATCACAAGCCTGACCCCACTTAGCCCACCTCCAGCGAGACTAATGGACAAGTTCTCGTACATTAAACTCCAGACCGTCTTGGCACGTCGCTATGATCTGACTCTACGTTGTCCGGTCGCGAAGACGCTTTTGCAAATGCGCGACCATCGATTCCAATTCCTCGATGGATCGACCGCTTAGATTACTGTCGGAAGCAACCGAATCTCCAAGAAGCTCCTCATAAATTTGAATACTTGCTTTAAGCCTACCTCGTTGCTCGCCGCGTTGCTCGCCGCGTTGCTCGCCGCGTTGCTCGCCTCTTTGCTCGCCTATTTCGATTCCCTCCTGTCGTCCTTCTTGTCGCGCGTCCATCAAATTGGACTGGATGTCCAAACTGGCTTTCTCTCTCGCATCGTACATTTGCTTTTCCTCCGTTATCTCTCGAATCGC
>JAYVHC010000132.1:0-4698 GCA_043771575.1 Planctomycetia bacterium | reverse complement strand
AACGCCGAATAACGCCGAAGTACGGGTTGATTTCGGGCGGCGAAGTGTCAACCGGTGCGGAGCGTTTGCTATGGATGGTAACCGCTAACTTGTTGATCCGAGCCCTTTATTCGGGGTGGTCGCAAGAACCTTGATTCAATAAGGAAGGATTCTCCATCGTGAGATATTTCGTAGGTTTGCGAGCACTTGCTTGCACGTTTATCGCCGCATCAATTGCCCCTCCGCAGGCTTGGGCATTTCCTCAGGAGTTGACGAACTCCAGTGGCCCCACTGCGAGTTATTTCGACTATGAGACCACGCAAATGCCAGTGGCACATGAGGCGTCACTCGACGCTGATTTAGTAGCTTACAAATACGCGGTCGACGCCCCCGCAGCACCTGCCGACACTGAGAAGGCCGACACTGAGAAGAAGGCTGCCGAAGCCGCCAAAAAGAAAGCCGCAGTGCTCAAGAAAAAAGTCGCGGGAGCTTACAAAGATCCCTTCTATTTGAACGACTTCAGCTATCTGAGCAACCCGAACTACAAGGGCTCAAATCTGGGCGAAGGGTTGAAGCAGATCCCAATTGGCGATGGCAAGCTGGACATCGGTGGGCAATATCGACTCCGCTACCACAACGAACACAACATGCGCGGAGCGGGCTTGACGGGTCGCGATGACAACTTCTTGCTCGATCGTACCCGTCTGTACTTCGACTACAAAATGACAGACCGTATTCGCCTGTTCGCAGAAGGGCTCGATGCTGGCAGTTCTTACGAGAACTTCGCACCCCGCCAGATCGAAGTCAATCAGCTCGACTCGCAAAACTTGTTCGCCGACGTGGTTGTACTCGATTCGGGTTCAGGAAAACTAACCGCGCGCGGTGGTCGGCAAGAGTTGCTATTCGGTTCGCAGCGACTGCTTTCGCCACTGGATTGGGCGAACACACGACGTCGCTTCGAGGGCGGCAGATTGACTTGGAACAACGCCAATCGCACTACGGACTTGCTGCTCGTTCGTCCTATGAACCTGGATATCCACAACTTCGATTCACCCAATCAAAACCAAGTTTTATACGGAGTGTATAACTCGAACAAAACCTTCGAAAACCCGATTGATACCTACTATCTCGGTTTTGAGGACAATACGACTTTCACTCGCGTCCACACCATTGGCACGCTGCTTAAGGGCGAAGCAGATGGATTCTTGTGGGATAACGAGTTCGGATACCAGTTCGGACGCAATCCGGACAGTTCCGACATTTCTGCGTTCTCACTTACCTTTGGCGGTGGTCGCAAGCTGCAAGGCGATTCCAAGCCAACACTGTGGCTGTTCTACGACTGGGCAAGTGGCGATGATTCAGTCAACAATGGCTGGAACCAATTATTCCCGCTCGGACACAAGTACTTTGGTTTCATGGACCTTTTCGCTCGTCGCAACATCCACGACATCAACTCACTGTTCACTTTTAGCCCAACGGATAAGTTCACCGTGCTGACTTGGTACCATTACTTCGCATTGAGCAACGGCAACCAAGGGCCTTACAATGTCGGCGGCGGAGCCTTTAATCCGGGCGGAACGGTAGGCAGCAAGGACCTTGGTCAAGAAATCGACTTGCTGGGTACTTACAAAGTAAACTCGCGCAGCGATCTCGTTTTGGGGTACTCGCACTTCTTTGCTGGCCGCTACTACGATACAAGTAGGAATGCAGCGGACGCTCCGCTGTTTAATGGCGATGCCGACTTCTTCTACACGCAGTGGCATTACAACTTCTAATACGATCGACTAACAAGTCGGTAGGACGGATCCCAAATTCGTCCTACCTCAAGTCGCATGCAATAGGCATTGCAGCTACAATAGCTTTACAATTAACATTGGACGAGGTTTTGGTCTTAAATAAAGGGGTCTGACCCTTTCAGCCCCCTTTTGAAGACAAAGCCTAAATTGAATTTCCCTTGCGCATGTGGCGGCATGTAGCGGCGAAAAGTAGCCTTCCAGACTGGCCTGATGTCCGTCTCCATACACAAAACCGCTCGAATTCTCGTCATTGATGATGACCCCAGCATGTCAACGCTCGTGCATGGGCTTATCCCTGCAGCGACTTGTATGACGTCTGCACTCACTATCGCTGACGGCATGCGTATGGCTTCCGAACAGCGGTTCGACGTGATTGTCCTCGACCACATATTGCCCGACGGACTGGGCCTGGAAATAATACAGCAATTGGTGGCGCAGGATCGGCTGCGTCCGATTCTGTACATCACCGCGCAGTCGGGTGCGCATACTGCGATCGAAGCGATCAAGCGAGGCGCTTTCGATTATCTGACCAAGCCGATCAACTTCGGCTTGCTCAAAAAACGACTCAACGAAGCTCTTGAATATCGCAACTTAACGCGTCTACCAGTCCTTATCGAAAGTTTACCTGCTGGAAATTCTGGCGAGGTTCTGATTGGTCGCTGCCTGATGATGCAAGAGGTTTACAAAAACATCGGGCGACTCGCAAATCTGACTGATGCGGTTTTGATCGAAGGCGAGGTTGGCACAGGCAAGGAGATGATTGCCCGTGCAATCCATTCGTACGGCTCACGTCAACAGGCGGGGTTTCTAAAGATCAGTAGCAAAGAATTGACCGACGCACAGCAGCCAGCCGAGATACAAACGCTCGAAGCCTGCTTTCCCCAATGTCGCGGTGGAACTTTATTGATTGAAGAAATTACATCGCTATCGAATGCGATGCAAGCCAAACTACTTGCTCTGCTCCAGCACACCGGCTTAGATAATGTATCCACGACTAGGTTAATCATTGCAACATCGGTACCAAGTCGCGAGCTTCTCGAGCGAGGTATCTTGCGCAGCGATTTGTATTATTTCCTCAGCCCCTACCTGGTTCGTGTACCAGCCCTCCGCGAGCGCGATGAGGACCTCGAACTGCTTGTTTCTCATTTCATGCAACGCTTGGCCCAAGTCACCGCAACCCATCAAAGTCAAGGTCCGCCACGTGTCAGTGACGCAGCTTTAAGACTCTTGCGCAGTCACGATTGGCCAGGTAACGTGGCTCAGTTAAGAAGCGTCCTGCAAACTGCTCTGAATGAGTCTCGCGGTGCCATACTAGCCGGTCCAGCGCTGCACCAAGCTCTGGGTGGTGGGCGTTCGCCGGCCCACGACTTGGGTGATGATCTCGAATCGACAAGCGACGTTGGTTCATGGGATCTTGTTCATTTCGCACAACAGCGACTCAACAATGGAACGGACCATCTGTACGACGACGCGGTCGCTGAACTTGACCGCTCGCTGCTCACGCTGGTATTACGACACACGCATGGCAATCAAGCCCAAGCGGCGAAGTTACTTGGTATGACTCGCACGAGTCTTCGCAAGAAAATTGTCGCATCGCATATCGACGTGACGAGACTTTCCGATGCGGAAACCTTCGATGATAACATTTCAGAGGTAGGTTAACGTTGCCTACTCCTCGCTTCGCCAGCATCCAAACTCGCACCATCAAATGGCTTTACATTCTCGCACTCAGCTTGGTTGCGATCTTAACTATGAGTGGGCAAGTGCTCGTTCAATGGTCGCTGTCGGCTCTGCAAGGCGATGCGAGTACGGTCAACATCGCTGGACGCCAACGCATGTTCAGCCAACGCATTCCGCGAATCATCCTGGCTCTCGATGCCAGCCGACGATCATCGATGAGCGATCCATCGGATGTTTTACCGACCCTGCAGACTGTCGAAGAGCTGCGCGATTCGCTCGAGGTCTGGCGCGCCAACCATCTTGGGCTAGCAAATGCGTCCAGCGCAGTCGGTTTGTCGCGAGCTAAGAAGCTGTCCGAAAAGGGGTCTGACCCTTTGGAGGCGCTCGCCGGAGAGGGTCAGACCCCTTTTCGGACAGTCTCCAATAGCCAACCTATCAACGAGCTGTTCGCGAAAATCGAGCCTGATTTCCGACGCGTGGAAGAAATCGCTACATCTGTCATACAACGGATGGCTGACCCAAATGAAGAATTGATTCCCAGCGAAGAGCGAATAGCCTTGCTTAAACATAGCGATGCGTTCCTAGCTTCCATGGATGCAATTGTTGCCCGGTATGAATTCGAAGCCAAGCAGCGGGTCGGTCGACTGCAACGGATTGAACGTGGCCTATTAATTGCTACGTTACTAGTACTTGCGTGTGAAGGACTGTTCATCTTCTCACCTGCCATCGCCTCATTGGATAGAGCATTCCAACGACTAAAATCCGTTACCGATCAGTTAGAGTCAGCGAAAAAATCGGCGGAGCAAGCGAACCATGCCAAGACGCAATTTCTCGCCCGTGTCAGTCATGAACTGCGCACACCGCTCCACGCAATTCTCGGCATGCTCGGTTTGATCCGCCAAGGACGACTAACTCGTGGGCAAAAACAACGCGCCGATTTAGCTTACAAAGCATCGCGAACCTTGCGCCATCTGGTTGATGACCTGCTGGATATTTCGAGCGTGGAAGGGGGCTCCGCATTGACGTTGCACTTGGATAAAACGCATGTAGCCCAAGTCTCCAGCGATTGCGTCAGTCTTATGAGCCAACACGCGCGTCGCAAGCGGTTGAAATTGACGGCGATCAGTGAGTTGCCCAGCGGTGCTGGGTGCTTACTCGACGAGTACCGACTGAGACAGATCCTCATCAACTTGATTCAAAACGCGATCCGCTATACCTCGACCGGCGAGATCGAATGTCGCAC
>JAYVHC010000131.1:0-2930 GCA_043771575.1 Planctomycetia bacterium | reverse complement strand
GGAGGCCAGATGCTGTGTATTCCAAGTGGTGGCAGTCGTCAACCATTAACCGCCGATGCGTTGGCCGTGGGCGATCACTTTCTGAGAATGGAAGGACGTTCCGTTTTCAAATGGGCGGTTCGCGTGGTGGCGGATAGCGCACGCGATTGTTTGGCTCATGCCGGTTTGACCGTTGATCAACTTGATTTGTTAATCTTGCATCAAGCCAACGTGCGGATCATAGAGTCTGCTGTTTCTGATTTCGGAATCGATCGCCATAAAGTATTTGTGAACCTGGAGCGTTACGGAAATACGAGTGCGGCGAGTATTCCGCTGGCGCTCGACGAAGCACTAACCAGCGGTCAGCTCCAAGCGGGCGATCGTGTTCTACTGTGTGGCTTTGGTTCCGGTTTGGCTTGGGGTACTGCTATCATGCAGCTTTAGTATCGGACGGAAGCCGAGCGGCAAAGGCTGCCGTGCCTGTAGTCATGGATTCACAGGCAAGAGGTCTATGCCTCCATGAAAAACCGACAGTGATGGAGTTGTCGATGAATCATCCGGAATTCGAGTACTTGGGCCCCTACCGCGTCGACGGTATTTTGGGGCGCGGAGGAATGGGGACCGTCTATAAGGGTTCGCATTCGCGTAGTGGTGAAAAAGTTGCAATCAAAGTGATTGCGGCGGCTGTTGCCAATCAGACGCGCTTTCGCCGCCGCTTTGCCGCCGAGATCGATATGCTCAAGCGACTGAAGCACCCGCATATTGTTGAATTGCTGGGCTACGGCGAAGAGCAAGGATTGTTGTTTTATTCCATGGAGTATGTGGCTGGTCATTCATTGCTGGAACATATGCGGCAGCACCGAGTTCTTCCTTGGGAGGACGTGATTCAAATTGGGATCGAGACCGCAGCGGCGCTCAAGCATGCCCACGACTTGGGCATCATTCATCGCGATTTGAAGCCCGCCAATCTTATGGTCAGCGATCAGGGTCAAGTCAAGCTGACTGACTTCGGTATCGCCAAGTTGTTTGGTTCAACCGATATGACAGCGGCTGGTTCCGTGATCGGCACAGCGGACTTCATGCCGCCGGAACAAGCGGAAGGGAAGACGATCACCACCCGCAGCGATCTTTACAGCTTAGGGTGTGTGCTTTACGCGCTCTTGGCGGGTCGAGCACCCTTTGGTGGCAAGAGCGTGCCTGAAGTTCTCTACGCAGTACGTTACAACGCCGTTCCAGATCTATTGGCACTGGCCCCGACTTGTCCGAATGAGCTGGCGGAGCTGATTAAGGAATTGGTTGAGAAAGATCCACTCAAGCGGCCTCCTACAGCGTTGGTGGTCGGTAACCGTTTGAAAGCCATTCAAGCGGGCATGCGCAAAATTGGCGGTACCACGAAGTCAACCACTGAAGGGATCAAGCCGCTAGAAAAGATTGGCAAAGAACTTACTTCTCTCGATCTGTCGGATGAGGAAGATAACGAAATACGGCTAACCCATCCGGAAATTGTTTCGACGCACGAACAACCCACGATGTTGGCCCCGCAGCCGAGCGCGCGTAAGGACACAAATAACCCACCCAATCAGCCGACCCACGATTCGTTCATCACGGATAACGAAGTAACTTCTTTATTCACTAGCGGCATGTTACCGGCAATTGTCACCGCACGTTCTGATAAGGGGCTTGGCCCGCCTAAAGCGGCTTCACAGACTCCAGCTTCGGTTGGTGATCCGGTTTCGAATGCTGGACCCTCGCGTTTCACTCAGGTATCGGAAAGCGATGTCCACGCAAGCGTCTTCAGCACGAACACGGTGGCTAATTCACATCGTGACGATTGGATTCAATACGTCTCAATCGGGGGAATAATCGCGACTCTGTTGGCTAGTGTAGCTTTTGCTTGGTGGATGTTCCAACCGCTGTCCGCTGATCAATTGTTCGCTGAAATAACTGAAACTATTGAAGCGAATGATGATGAGTCGATGGCCGCAATACGCCCTCAGATCGATGCATTTCTTGAACGTTTTCCGAACGATCAGCGTAGCCCCGAATTGCAATTGATTGCCGACGAACAGGATCTAACGAGGGCTGCCGACCGACTGCGGCGTCGCGCTGTACTAAAGAAAGATTCGCTGTCGGCGATGGATCAGGCGTTTTTGGATTGTTTAGATGCCCGCCAAGTGAGTTTCGACGAGTTCCAGCAAAAGTTGAAGGCTTTTATCGTCGTGTACGGCAAGCTGCAGGGGTTGACGAAAGGTGAACAACGCTTGGTCGCGTTGGCAAAATATATAGAACAGGTGCAGTCGGTTCCAAAACTTGAGATTGCGCCGGCGACTATCCAATTAGAAAAACTGATTCGTTCGGCGGAGGCCGATTTGAATGGCACTGATTTGATGAGTTTCTACCGAAGTTTGCTGGAACTGTACGACGGGAAACCATGGGCTGCCGAGCAGCTCATTAGGATTCGCAACCGAATCAACTCGGACTCGGCCAATGCCAAGTAGTGCGGCCAAGGCTACTGGACAGCCGCTACGTATACTCTGTTGCAGTGGTTCGTTAGAAGGCGGCGGCAGCGAACGACAACTCTGGCAGCTCGCTTCGCAGCTAGATCGCAAACGGTTCGCGCCGAGTGTCTACCTGCTGTATCGGCGGGGGCACTATATCGAGCAACTGCCCAGCGATGTGAGTGTGACGACTTTCTGGAATGAGTTCGATGAACAGCGGCGCTATTGGCCGGGACAGATTCGCAGAATGCAGATCCGTCATCTTGCGCAGGCAATTCGTAAACTGCACATCGATGTCGTTTACGATCGCACGTTTCATATGACGTTGCTTACGGCCCCGGCCGCTTGTCGTGCTAGAGTACCCCGAGTTTCAGTGGTCGTCAGTCCGCCGAGCGCGGACTTTCAAAAGAGTAGCGAGCGATTTCGGTTTTTGAAGAAGCGGTTGTTAGCGGC
>JAYVHC010000130.1:0-2051 GCA_043771575.1 Planctomycetia bacterium | reverse complement strand
GCAGCGTAGGCTGCAGCGAATCGATCAGCGCTCGACTCGCAAGCCGACGTAAACGGCCATTGGAACTTAACCTTCTCGCCCTGTAGCAACTCCAGCTTTCCCAGCCCGGAGTGGACGCTTGCATGCAATTCCAAGTCTGGGCTCAATTCCCAGTATTTTGGTGGGCTAGCGGCTCCGTTCGCGGCAACGTCACATTGAATCAGGCGGTCATTCGTCAGCGCGAGCAAAGTTTGGGCAAATTTCCGCTCCGCATCGAGATCCAACTCAATGAATGCAAGTACTCGTTCCTCGGAACCGATTGCCGCCTGAATACTGGTTTGCCAAAATGTTGGAATTGTGGCTAACAAGTCGTGTGTTGAGGAGCTGTCCAAGACGTTGGAGTCTCCGCTCGTGGAATTGGACGAATTCATGACGGGTAAGCTAAATCGACCTGTGAGGTTCGGAAAAGTAAAGAAAACCCAAGATCCACCTCCCTAGTCTCATTGCAAAAACGGCCTCAGAAAGTGGAGGCTAAGGCCCGGATATGCGGGTTAGTGAAACTTGGCACCCGAAAAATCCGCTTTGCAACACGAAGCATTTTGCGTCGAATGACAAAGTTTGCAAATGGATCAAAAAGGTACTGGCAAGTAGTTTACCGAACTGTCAAGATAAATGACTAGCCGTTTGACCGCGATGTGCGATAATTGCGGACGGGAACTTTCAGGGCATCGGACAGCCAAGTCTTATAACTTTAGAAAAGTCGGCTTTCCAGGGCTCTATGAAACTGTCGAACTTGAGAATTTTTTTTCCCCTTCCGACTGCGGGTGGAATAAAATGGTCATTTGAGATAGTGGTCCCAGAATGTCGATTGAGGATTCTAATCTACGTTCAACGACTATCCCTCCTGCCAACGAACCACCCTCTGACGCTTAGTCGCAACTCAACTCCCCTTGCAAGCTAACCCCACCATGTCGTTGATTTGTTTGCTGCTATGCAAACACTGAGGCTGAATATGCACTGCTAGCAATTTTACGTATGCGAACTGTACTCGGACCGCTGTCGGTGTTGAGCTTGACCTGAATTCGTATGGGTCAGCCCAAGCCGATGAGCTTTACCATTAGTGCTGATCGAGATCACAAAATACATGTCAGATTCACAACCAGTAGAACCTTTAGCATTCCGCAAAGTCCTCGCACTGCGCGGACCAAACATCTGGACGAACATTACCGTCCTCGAAGCTTGGGTTGATTTGGCCGAGTTGCGAAATGCGTCCACCCACGAGATGGACGGATTCAATGAACAACTGAAGTCGTGGCTGCCTACACTCGTCGATCACCGTGGAAGTATTGGCGAGCGCGGTGGCTTCCTTGAGCAACTGAGACGCGGCAGCAACTTGGCCCATGTGCTGGAACATGTAGCGCTTGAGCTGCAATTCTTGGCAGGTAACGATGTTCGATTTGGTCGTGCGGTTCCGTTGGATGAGCCCGGTGTCTACCGAGTGGCGGTCGAGTATATGGAAGAAGCCGTCGGACGTGCGGCGTTGGATCTTGCCAAGCGATTAGTGCTGGCCGCAGTAGCCGGCGAGGATTTTGATGTCAAGGCAGAAGTCGCTGCGCTCCGCGAACAGGCGCAAGATGTTTGCTTGGGTCCAAGTACTCGCTCTATCGTCGATGCTGCCAAACGTCGCGGCATTCCGTTTACTCGCATGAGCACCAATAGCCTCGTGCAACTCGGATACGGTTCCATGCAGCGTCGTATTTGCACCGCTGAAACCGATCGCACGAGCGCTATCGCTGAATCGATCGCCCAAGACAAAGAACTCACACGCCGACTGCTTCATAACGCCGGTATACCAGTGCCCATCGGTCGCGCAGTCGAAAACGCCGAAGACGCTTGGGAAGCGGCACAGGACATCGGATTGCCTGTGGTTGTGAAACCTCAGTACGGCAATCATGGCCGTGGTGTGGCGACCAATCTTCATACTCGCGAAGAAGTGCTCGCTGCCTACGCAGCTGCGCTGGAAGAAGAATCCACGATCGTTGTCGAGAACTTCATCGAGGGCGACGATTACC
>JAYVHC010000129.1:0-3817 GCA_043771575.1 Planctomycetia bacterium | reverse complement strand
ACCACTCACCTTGGCAAACCGAAGCCGCCATGCATGAAAGTTCCCTTCATGCAAATTGTTGTCGCGACAGAACCGAGCCACCGACAATCCGCTGTCCTGTTGTCTACGAATCCACTCCCGACGCTCTTCCCACACCGATTCCTCAACACGCCCAGCCATAATCACGTTCCTTTCAATGGGTTGAAAATCCAAAACCAACCCACCAAACTAACCGCGATGTCAAGAATGCCTAACTCGGACGCTTACGTTGCTTTCGGTCTGGCTCGCTACCCGGTTGTTAATCAAATCGACGGCTCGTTAGTAGAAACCGGTGATTTTGAGCTCCACCTTGCCTCTGTTGGGAGATTGCTATGCCGAAGGTCCGCGCTGTGGATGAGATGAATGAAACCGAACTGCGAGCTGAGCTCGTTTCGCTACTGGCCGATGGCTTCATGCGCTACATGCAAAGCGAACAGTTCGCGATCGACCACGCAGATCGTGACAAAGAACCAGTTTTCGAGACAGCTTGCCTTGAGATTCCCGCCAAACCAGTGCTCTCTGTGACCAGTCCAGTTAACGATCGATAGGTCTTTTTCAAAAAGGAGAGCTTTTCAATGGCAATTAATGTCGCCAAAAAGGTCGCGACGCTCCGGCACATGACGGTGTCGGATCTGCGTGACCGGTACAACGAAGTGTTCGGCGAGGACACCCATGCCCGCAACAAGCAGTGGCTCATCAAACGCATCGCTTGGAAACTGCAGGCCAACGCCGAGGGGGACATTTCCGAACGCGCTCGGCGATTAGCTCACCAGATCGCGATGGAAACAGACATTCGCACTTCGCTGCCGCGAGTGACCAGGCCAGCGACCACGGAAACGCTGGAAACAGCGTCGACGATGATCTCGCCACCAGCGAACGACCGTATTCCGCTTCCTGGAACGGCATTGGTCAAGACGTACAAGGGCCGCAGTATCCAGGTCATGGTGCGACCGAACTCCTTCGAGTTCGAGGGTACGCAATACAAGTCTCTGACAGCCATCGCTCGGGTCGTCTCGGGGCAAAACAACATCAACGGATTTCAATTCTTCGGACTATGCAAAGCGGAGGCTGCTCAATGAACAAAGAAAAGCAAACCAGAACACTCAACTGCGCGATCTACACTCGTAAGTCGACCGAAGAAGGCCTCGACCAGGATTTCAATTCGCTCGACGCTCAGCGCGAATCGGCAGAAGCCTACATCAAAAGCCAAGAGAACGAAGGTTGGGTCTGCATACCTTCGCAAATGATCCCATGATCCAAGTTTGCTCGTTGGGCGAAAAGTCATCCATGCAAATAGACGATCGGCTCTGCAACCTTCGCGTGAGAAACGCCATCGAAGCGTGCGATCCCTGAGCGATCTGCTTTCCTCTGCGCATCGTCAGGTCGTGTCTCATGACAATGACCTGCTTTATATTTGGTTACTGTGATTCTTCCATTGACAGTCTCTCCGCTTAGCTTCTATGCATCAAACAACAACACCCGCGAGCCGGAAACGCGACGCGCGGGTGAGCATTTCTCCTCAATCTCTTTCCCTAAAAGTACTCGTCGCGATTGGCACCATCAAAAGCAGCCCGAATGGAGGCAGCATCGTTTGAATAGTTTGCCACTGCCACAAGGACACGGATCGTTCCTCCCGAGCTTTTCCTCGAGCAGCTTGTCGCGGTGTACGATGCGAACGCCGCGTTTGACTTTGGTTTCCAATGGGAATCCTCGTCGTCGTTTACTCATGGGTTCGAAAAAAGGAATCTTCAAAAGTTTCGTCGCGCATGATAGAGCTCCTTCGCAGTAATTTGTATCGGAAGTAAAAAATGACTCGCCGCGCCCAAAAGACTACGGCGAGTCAGCACAAGATCATTTGAACGAGGTGTTAGTTCAAATATTGTTGTTGGTGATGTAATCCGAACAGGCAGTTCAAACTTCAGAGCCGATGACTGGATTCGCACCAGCATATGTCTGTTTAAAAGACAGGGGCCTTTCTCAGTCGAGCCACATCGGCGCTAGTTCAATATAGAGAGCGTTGATCGCAAGCGGGTTCGCTTGAAATGGAAAAACCCGCACTCCGAGTAGGCGAAATGCGGGTTATCGATCACAACAGATTCACAACTCGATCGGCCAATCCCTTTTCTCCGAGCACGATGTTCATCTTGCCGGCTGATGCGATCTTTTCGAGAACTTCCAGCTCTCGCAGTCGCATGAGCGTTGGGTTGTCGGCAAGCAACTTTGCAGTATTCGCTTGACTGCGCATCGCAGCGGTTTCCTCGCGACGTACGATCAAGTTAGCTTCGGCTGCCTTTTTGGCTTCCGTTACCTTATTCATCAGGTCCTTCATGTCGCCTGGTAGAATCACATCCTTAATACCTACCGAGTTGACTTCCAGTCCCAACACAGTTGCCTGCTCGCGGACTTGCTGCTCAAGCTCCTGAGCCACATCGTCCTTGCCAGTCAAGAAGCTATCGAGTTCACGACCACCGATCACAGCTCGCAGCGCCAACTGCACCTCACGGTACAGCGACTGACGAACATCGCTCGCAGCACTTACGGCACGACGAGCGTCCTTGATCACGTAGGTCACGAGCGCATTCATTCGGAGCGTCACCTTATCGAGGGTCATGATCACCTGACCACTAACGTCAATCTGAGACTCCCGCATATCCAGCTCGACAACCCGCGAGTCGGCCGCATCCTTCCAGTAAGCGTAGAGGCCAGGTTCAAGCTGAGCCACGTAACGACCGTCGATAAACAGCACGCCCACGCAGTCCCGTTCGACCTTGCAGATGTCAAGCAATCGAGCGGCTTCAGCAGACCGCACAATCGACTTCAAGTCCTTGTGCTCGAACTGCACATTGCGCGAATCGACAACTTCCACACGCACGTCACGGACACCAATCCAATAGGCATACAGACCAGCGCCGAGAATGCGAGCGAAACGACCTTCGATCCACACAAGGGCTCGCTGATTGTCCTTTAAGTCGAGCACTTCGGCCTTGCCCGCCAGTGCGCCCGACTTAACGATCACGTCCAGCTGGTCATCAGCCAGCCATGGTTCTCGCTTCGAAACCACGCGAACGCGGATCTTGTTCATTGGATCAAAAATCCAGCGCTTGCCCGCTTCAATCAGTCCGACGAATTCGCCTTCGCGAAACTTCAATCCAACTTCGTAGCTGCGAATCACAATTCTCTTAAACATGAAGCCGCCTCCTTTCACGAAAGCGAGTTAACAAAATGCCGACTGAAGTCAGCGTAAGTAGTTTGATCATTGAAGGACGCCTTAAGGCAACGAATTGTTCGTCAATCACACGTAAGTTCTACGGAGGCAATCGTTGACAAAGTGAGTCGATAAACTTGGTTCGCCTGAAAGCAACGATGAGTCAAGGCCTAAGCCTTCCGCATCATCACCATCCTTGGGAACCGCCTCTTACGACGTTGCCTTGTCGCAGTCAACCTACAAGGTGAAGTCATGTGCTGCCGCAGCCAGCGATTTTGTCTTCCTTCCGATCCATGACCGCTTTCGCGAAATCATGAATGTTCCAGTCAACAAGTCGCCAACTTGCGGCCGATCGAACGAAACAACCGTTGCCCGCCAGCTTCTGTGGTGGACGCTTTCGCGTCCGAGTTGGTTTGCAGCCAACGTGTTGCGTCAGACGGGAGTCGAACCCGTGACCGTCAGGTTACTTGCCTGATGCTCTACCCACTGAGCTACTTCAATCGATGCCGTTGTTAGAACCCGCTGACGGAACACGATGTACTCACTGCCTATTTGCAGAGTTCACCGCGCCGACGGAACCACATCGACCAAACG
>JAYVHC010000128.1:0-4115 GCA_043771575.1 Planctomycetia bacterium | reverse complement strand
GAAACGTGCCTTTTACAGTTGGCCCTGCGAGGCGTCGCGGTGCGTTGCGCGCGTACTGATTGTGCCTGGATTGGGCGAACATGGAGGGCGTTACGCGGCCTGTGCAAAGGTGATTTCGCGAGCTGGATTTGATGTGCATGCAATAGATTTGATTGGCCATGGACTAAGTCCTGGTGCGCGCGGCTGCATTGAAAGCTACGCTGGCGTGCTAGATGAAATCGAAGCGGCGATCGACGTCATCGCCGCACAGGCTCCGCAGGTGCCGGTCGTGATGTGGGGACATAGCATGGGTGGAAATCTGGTTTTAAATTATCTGCTTAGAAAGTACCGCTTGCCCAAGTGTGCGATCTCGTCGGCGCCGATGTTGCGAGCTGCGCAGCCGCCGAGCCAGGCTTTTCTGTGGTTTGTGCGTCGATTGGCGAGGGTGTTGCCGAACTACAAATTGAAAGCGCCGATAAACTTCGCGGATTGCACGCGGGATACAAGTCAGCGTGAATTGATGAGCCAAGATCAACTGTTCCATAGGCAGCTTTCGCTGCGTCTGGGCGCGGCGCTTATCGATAGCGGACAGTGGGCGCTCGAGCATGCAGCACAACTGCGCACCCCGGTGTTGCTCATGCATGGTGAACAGGACAAGATCACCAGCTCAGCAGCCTCCGCAGAATTTGCGAGAGGCTGCGAAAAGACCTGCGAGCTAAAACTACTACCGGATGCGCTGCACGATATTCATCGCGATCTCGACAGCCAAAAAGTGTTGGCATGTATGTGCGATTGGATGCACGGCGAGGTTCAGGCTTAGAAAAACTTCAGGTTTTAGACCTCGCGAGGGACGAAGGACCGAATGCTTAATCGGCGGCCGCGAATCGTTTGGCATTTGACAGTCACCGAGCAGGTTGAGTCGTCTGTTTCGAAACCCGCGGCTAACGCCGACGGCTCACTAAAACCAAACCTCTCACATCACGCGTTGCCCAGTCGCTGCGACGCATAACGATAGTATCGGAACTCAGTTGTTCTACAAACTAAGCTTTCGGAGGTTCTTTACCATCAGATGGACTCAAGTCCATTTCGGCAGCAGGCGGAGCGACCGCTTCGGGTTGATTCTTCTTGGGGTCCGAAGTCTCGACTTTCTTCAAGGTTTGCTGAGGTGCCGAACTAGCGCCGGAGCTTGAGCCTTCGACGGGCACGCCTGGTCCTCGCGAAATGACGGTTTCTCCGCCGATGATTGGCATCCAAGCACTGCGGCCTTGGCTAAGCGGAATCGCATAAGGGTCCACATAGCTGAGCGTTATCGGCATTTGCACTGTACGGGGTATCAGCACTTTTACAGTGTAGGGTTGGTATTCGGCAACTTTCCGTGGAACCTTGACCTTGGTCTTTACCTCTTCGGTTTCGTAGAATTGAACGGGAACTTCTTTTTCGACGATCTCAACTTTGTAACTCGTTCTTTGAACTGTTTTTGGTCGAACCATTTCTTGCTCAACCCACTCGACTTTGTCGACGGCGACTTTATTTTCTACGATTCGTGTGACGGGCTTTTGTACGGAGTAGGGAACGCGGCGAAGTTGTTCAATGGCTTGCAGCTTGGTCACGCTGTAGGGCACTTGCTGCTGGACCACTTGGTTTTCTAGCCGAGTCACTTGGACTGGAACTTGCTGCTGGACCACTTGCGGCATGTAACTCGTTTGAGGTACGGCGACGGGGACCGGATTGGGTTGATACTGAAGCTGAGCGTAGGTTTGCCCTGGAGCCGTGTAGGGGACCCAGCCAAAACCACCACGGCGGTAAGCGCCCATACCGGTAGGATCGAAAGTCAGTCCGCTTGGCTGGTATCGCAAGCCATAACGCACATCGCCAGGTTGATAGAATTGCTGAGCGACGTAACGGCCCTGATCGACGATTGCGGTTTGCATGGTCGTAACAGGCTGGTAGGTCGTGTATTGCTGAGTCTGATATTGAGTTTCGGTAACCGGGCGCTGAATTACGTATTGTTGCGTCTGGTACTGAGTTTCTGTAACGGGTTGGTAAGCCAAATAGGCTTCTTCTCGCTCGGCGGTTTCGGTAACGTAAGTCGTTTCTTGGTAGCTGCGATCTTCCCACTCCCGCTTGGTGACAGGCTTCCTTATGGTGTACTTCTCTTCGACCGTGCTAGTCTCGGTGACGGGTGTGTTGACCGTATACTGGCGTTTTTCCATTCGAGTACGCAAGACCGGACGATGAGAAGTGATCTCTTGTTCTTCGAAAACGTCTCTGTAGACCACGCGCAAACGCGTTTCCAACTGCTCTTCCATGATGGTTCTGGACTGTACGGAGTAGGCGGGTTCGCCGCACACGGGTGCTTGAGCGAACGACCACGAAGCCACCGGAATAGCTATTCCGGCTAGGAGCAAGGAGCGTAACGTGTTTCGCATGGACATAATCCACTCTTCGATTGCAGGAACCAACCCGAACTACAGTCACCCAATTTAGGGACTGCTGTATTGTGCCGAGAACGAAAACTATTAGCAAATGTACAACACGCTCTGGGCGCGTGACGAGCAGCAGCAAGTCAAATTGCCGCTTGACTTTAAGAAATTTTGAAATTTTTGTCGGATACTTGGTCACTGCATCGTCGTCGTAAATCGCGTATCCACTATAGTTTGCGCAATCGTTGGGCGTGCGCGTTGCAAGCTATTTAATCGTCAAAATTGCGACGCTTCTCGGCCAACGCTGTTAAGTTAGTCCTGTTCAGCGGGTGTACAGGTCGGTCTCCTATCCAAAAGTTTGACGACCTGCCGCTGGCGAAATACACTAGAGGCTGACCCCAAGGCCTTCTCAAACTCTCCTTCACCTCTTTTCTCGAGTGGTTCCAATGGCAGTTCGTGACAAGAATCTCGTAGCATGGCAAGCGTATGTCATCACGATGGCCTTCATTTCCGTTGGCCTGATGCTCGGGATGTTCTTTCTTTACCGCACTTATGCGGATACAGCCAAACGAACCGCGGAGATGTCGACGCAGTTGGCTGAGGCGGGGACCAAGTATCAGAAGAGTGAAGCTCGCGTGCGGCGTTTGAAGTCGATGCTGGGTTACGGCGAACATACCAAGGAAGAGCTGGATGCAATGTCATCTGAGATGGCCGCTGATCCTGACCTAGGAGTTGTTGAAAAGGACTTTGCGGAGCAGATGAAGGTGTTTGCTAAGAACGAAAAGGGTGACCTCTTGAAGTTACCCAAGTATCTGATGGATACACTTCGCCAGCGAAATGAAGAAATCGATCGAGCTCGCAAGCGCGAAGCAGAAATTCAAAAAGAGCAAACGGATACTTTGGCTCGCGAAACGGCCGCCCGTGAAGAAGCTCAAAAGAAAGCCCTCCAAGCGTCTCAAGATCTCGACGCAGAGCGCGCCAAGCACGCCAAGCAAATTGAAACTCTCAACGCCGAGAAAGACGCCGAGGTAAAACGAGTCGCAGACAATAAAGCAGCCTTCGACAAAAAACTGGCTTCTCAAGCGGCGACGATTGCCACACTCGAAGCGGCCAACAAGAAGCAGCTTGCGGTGATCGCGGATCAATTAGAGCAGATTCAGAAATTCCGCGAAGACGATTTTGCTGCTCCGCAAGGTGAGATCACTCGCCTAGCCGACGGCGGCAAAACGGTTTGGCTGAATATCGGCAGTGCGGATGGACTGCAAGAAGGCGTACCATTCTCGGTGATTGCGTCGGACACAACGAAGGTAACCAAAGCGACTCCGAAAGCGCGTTTGATTATCACCAGCGTCTCCGGCCCTCATTCGTCGCAAGCCAAAGCGACGGATTTGAATTACCGCAATCCAATCCTAACCGGTGACAAGGTCTATTCGCCCGCGTGGCGTGCGGGTCGTACCGTCGGATTTGCATTGGTTGGTTCCATGGACTTTGATGGCAATTTCCAAGATGATGCGGAAATGGTCAAAAGCCTGATTAAAGCATCTAACGGTAGAGTGGACGCGGTTTTGGACACAAAGCTGGCGCAGGAAGGCAAGATCACGACCGGCACGGCGTTCATTGTGATGGGCACCGATACCGGAGGAGAAGGCGAAAACCTCTCTCCCGATCAAAAGGCGAAAAACCAAAAGTACAATGCCTTTATCAAGGAAGCTA
>JAYVHC010000127.1:0-3011 GCA_043771575.1 Planctomycetia bacterium | reverse complement strand
AGTAGCCGATCCCTGGAACGATCCGAGATCCTTGCCCGCGAACTGAATTGCCGCGCATTACCCTGGGAAGCGCGTTATGACATCAAGCCTGGAATCATTGTCAATGGAACGCCGGTCGGCATGCACCCTAATGTCGATGAAACTCCGTACGCCAAGAACAAGTTGGCTTTGTTGATGAAGACCAGCGACAGCATGATCGTTTTCGATACCGTATACAATCCCGAGCAAACGCTGTTTGTCAAAGATGCCACCAGCCTTGGTTGCATGGTTGTGAGCGGTGTTGATATGTTCGTACGACAAGCCGCCTATCAATACAAATTGTTCACGGGTCTCACCCCACCTATCGACGTGATGCGCAAGACATTGAGAATCGCTACGTCGCCTATTAAGTATCGCGACGAGCAAGAGGCTGTGAATAAAACGGCAGGTGCCGAGGATTAAGTATGCCACGACGCTCCGGCGGCGTGTTCTTCGTTCGGCACGACGCTCCGCCGGCGTGTTGGCATTGATCATCGCACGCATGAGCTCTGCGCACACTCAACGATAAAAACGATCGCGGGCCGTTACGGGCCAACTCCCCACCACTTCTCCGCCCGCGATAACTTGGAGATGGCTGTGCAAGGCCACTGTGGGACAGACGTGAGCTGGTAATGCGTATATGACATCCCCAGGCTCAAATTCTGACGCATGGATCGTTTCAATTACCAAATGCTCTTCGCTGTGCCCAACTTCTTTGGCGTCAGGGATATTCAACACATGACATCGGCGCCCGGCGGGCTGGTCACCGGAAACGGCTTTGTAACCAAGGTCAAGCGTCAATTGATTTGGCCCGCATCTACTGATCACGCGAGCCATCAATACAGCCGCTGGATGGATGCATGCCATATCGGTATAGTTCCGGCCGTAATTATAATCCGACAGCGTGCAGGTCCCGGGGGAACATTCGATACCCGCATCTTCGAGTGCCGCGTACATGGGAAAAGTAGGCGTGCCACCACATACCAAACGCGGCACATCCAAGCCACGTTGGCGCAGCTCGTTAACCATTTCGCGAATTGGAGTCATCAGCGCATCCACAGCCGCGTGTCGCTCCAGCTCATTGGGCTGATGATTTTGTCCATCGTAAATGTGCAGTCCACCAGCAGTCACATTCGGAGTGTCTGCGATTTGAGCGAAAAGCGCGATAGCAGCTTCACCTGCTGGAATGCCAGTGCGGTGCATGCCACTGTCGATATCGACTAGTACATCGATCGAACGCTGGCACCTCTCCAATGCGGCCGATAAACGGTTAAGCGAAACGGGGTTGTCGACAGTACAGCGAAACTGCGCCCTGGGAAACTGAGCCATCAATTGCACTAGTTTGTCGATCGCTGGCCCAACCAACGGGTAGGCGATTAAGACGTCCGGCACACCGCATTCCGCCAGCATGGAGGCTTCTAGTAGCGTGGCACATTTGTGCTTAGTTATACCCGCTTCGAGAGCAAGTTTGACGATCTGCGGGGTCTTATGCGTTTTGACGTGCGGCCGCAAACGCTCGACCGAACCGGCGATACGAATTGTTTCCGTTAGGTTTCGTCGAATAATCTCCGGGTAGACCAACAGGCATGGGGTGAGCAATTGGTCGATGGATGTTACTTCATACCAAGCAGCTTTCTTCACTGGCATTTCTTTCTAGCTGGACGGCGTCAGGTTTTGTGCTTTGCACTTCGCCCCGCCCTTCGTGCCTCAGGGCGTGCCACCCAAACTCAAAAGCGCGCCAACTTGACCTGGGTGGCACACTCAGAGCGAAGCGATGGGCGTGGTCAACCTCTCTCAAAGGCAGAATTGGATTGCGTTCAAGTCCTAGGAAAAATGAAGCAATAAATTTGGCCGCAAAACCCTAATTTGCAACAGCTTACACCGTATTGGCTCAATGGCACACACAACCATCACGAAATGACAGTCTGCGTTTACTTTGCAAGAAGCAGCGCTCCCGCATAACCGACAACTTGGGTGCGATCCCCCGATACATCGCCACTCGTGCCGTATTCAAGTTCCTGCACTTTAAATTCATGCCCAAGTTGGCGCAGCGTTTCCATCACGAGCGCCGCAGGGATGACACCACACATGCTGATGTCTTCCTCACGACAGATCTGCAGCAGTCTCTGCGGGTCGCAAGTCGCGAAGGCATCCAGGGCCAGTCGATCGCGGCGGCGATTTTCAGCATCCGATGCATAATGATTCATGTCACTCGAAATCACGAGTAGCGGTTGCTTGTCCAGCGAACGCAGCACTTCGGCCAATTCCGTAGCCGCTTGCTGAATGTCGGTCCAACTGCCACCGTGCAGCGCGACGCCAACAACTTTTACGTTGGGTGCAACTTTCTCCAAGATAGGCAATTGAACTTCAATACCATGTTCGTTTTGATGGGCACCCGCATCCCACTGCAACGCCTGTACACCTTCCACGATTTTTGCAGCCAACTCTGTGTCAGAAGCGAAAGAAGTGCCAGCCGACAAGCGCCAACTCTCACAGGGACTGACAGACCAATTCACGCCATTCACGGTGTGTTTCGGTGAAATCACAATCACGGTGCGTCCATCCAAACCTGCGATGCTGCGCCAGACATGCGCTGCGATCTGGCCGCTGTATTTTAATCCCGCATGGGGCACCATCACGGCTAACGGAGTCGACTGCGTCGGTGTCGGCCCTTTACAAATGGACTGTACAAGTTCACGACGCGCGGCATCTTCGGCTGGATAGAAACGACCTGCGACAGCCGGCGGCCTGGCACCCGCGGTGTTCATGGCTGGCGGCGTCGAGACGCTTATGACGGCTGGCATTGAGGACATCGTTTGCACAGAATGCACCGGTGCCTCGCGACTGCCGACCGGCAGCGCGTTACGTAGCATCTTGAGCAATTCTGCAGCAGATTGGCTGGGATCGAATGCGAACCCACAGTGAGCCGGGTCGGACAAGATGATGGCGCGGTTCGCGGATTCGACTCCCGCCAAATCCACTTTATCGCCATT
>JAYVHC010000126.1:0-7663 GCA_043771575.1 Planctomycetia bacterium | reverse complement strand
CGAATCCATCCCGATCACATTGACCAGAACCGCATCCGCGACGCCTTCAAGCCGATTTTTTATGTCACCTGTCACCAGGTTCTTTACGTACTTACTCATAACACATTCCGCTCAAATTAAGATCGAACTGAAGATCCCTATGGACTACGCTGCAATTCGCACACTCGGTGACATCGTCGCACACAACGCTACGCTTTTGATGTAAGTTCCGCGACAGGCGTTCGGCTTGAGGCTATTCACAAACTGGATGAAGGCTTCAATGTTTTCAATCAACTTGCTGGGCTCGAAGCTCAACTTGCCAACGATTGCGTGAAGGTTCGAACCCTTGTCGTTACGAAACTCAACCTTACCAGCCTTGTACTCTTTTACGACTCGCGCGATTTCGGCCGTAACAGTACCCGAACGAGGCGAAGGCATCAATCCGCGTGGACCCAAAACTTTACCCAACGGCCCCACTAGGCCCATCATGTCAGGTGCTGCAATACAGACATCGAAGTCGGTCCAACCCTCTTTGATTCTCTTTGCCAGTTCGTCTTGGCCAACATGGTCGGCGCCCGCCTCGGTCGCCACCGCTGCCAAGTCACCTTTGGCGAATACCACAATGCGTTGGGTTTTGCCGATGCCGTGGGGGAGTACGACCGATCCGCGAACCAACTGGTCGGCTTGGGCCGGGTCAATTCCCAAGTGCATATGGATCTCAACGGACTGATCGAACTTCCGCGCCGGGAAATCCTTCAGAATTTTGATCGCATCAGCCAAGGGCATGATGTTCTTGCCAGGGGCTTTTGCAAGCATGGCTTTCATTATTTTAGTTGGTTTGACCATAGTTTAACCCTCCACTACCTCTAAGCCCATGCTGCGTGCGGTGCCTTCAATCATGCGAGCTGCATGTTCCAGGTCGCGAGCGTTCAGATCCGCCATTTTCTTTTTGCAGATCTCTTGGATCTGCGAGTGCGTAACTTTACCAACCTTCTTTTTGTTGGGCTCGCCGGAACCACTAGCAATACCAGCAGCCTGCTTGAGAAGCGAAGCAGCTGGAGGGCTTTTAGTAATGAACTCGAAGCTACGATCCGAGTACACCGTTACCACCACTGGAATCGGAGTACCATTGAATTCCCGAGTCCGCTCATTGAATTGAGACACGAACTGTCCGAGATTAATTCCATATCTACCAAGCGACGTACCAACCGGCGGCGCTGGAGTGGCTGAGCCACCCGGCACTTGGAACTTGGCTTGTCCCACCATTTGCTTTGCCATAGGAGAAATTCACTCCGATAAACTCTAAAAGCCTCGCGTCATTAGCGACAGAGGCGGTTACTCGTAACATGTCAATCCGCCCTGGCACCAAGCAGCAATCTAGCCACTCTATCCCACAGCGATCAAATCGAAACTAAACGGCTTCGATTTGCCAGTGATCAAGCTCAACAGGCGTGCTGCGTCCGAAGATACTGATGATCACCGTTACGCGACCATTCGCTTCGTCCACTTTTTCGACTTCGCCTTCCAGGTTTTGAAAGTACCCCTCCTTGCAGCGCACTCGGTCTCCAGACCGAAATGGGATCGCTGTTTTAAGGGCTTTCTCGCCTTCCTCTTCGTCAGGGCGTGCCGACTTGACAACCCGCTCAACTTCGTGCGGATCCATCGGAGTCGGCTTGCCATTGGAGCCGGTGAAATCACCGACCCCAGGTGTCTCCCTAACCAAGAACCAAGTGTCATCATTGATGGCCATATAGGCCATCAAGTAACCTGGGTAGAGCTTCCGCTTGACAACGCGGCGAGTACCGGTTCGTGTGAAGGTAACCACGTCTTCTGTAGGAATAATAATATCCCCAAAGAAGGCTTCCATGGCACCAAGCTTGATGCGCTTTAGCAGCGCATCGCGAATACTATCTTCGCGATTGAATGCAACCTTGATGATATACCAATCCATGACGACTGGACCATCAATGGCCGCGACTTTCTTTTCAGCTTCACTCACTTAAGCACCCCCACGCCAGTACTGGCGACCGCGGTAAAAGTTCCGAAGAAACGCCTACCGCTGCATCTCCTGGCTAGGAAGAAATTGCAACACATGGACCCGTTTCAACGCCGACCCTGAAAGATCACTTGATCCCCAGCGCCGTGAAAACGAGCTGCCACACCAAATCGTAAACAAATAATATTGCAGACAAGAACAAGATCGTAAAGATCACCACGATCGATGCCCGAATCAACTCGCGCTGAGTCGGCCAAGAGACCTTGTTCAATTCCGCTTCGACCGATATCAAAAAATCAGCAAACTTAGGCCAATTAACCAAGCGATAGCCGAACCAAATCCCGACCGCACCTAGGGCGACCGCCACGAGATAGCTCAACCAACCGCCCACCGCAGGCAACAAATCAGTAATGTAAGGATGCAGAAACAGCATGTGGAATCTCCACATCGCAACTGCAACCACCAACCAAATCGCCAAGCACGTAAACTGCCGCACCATGCGACCTTGATTACGTTTGTAGACCCCCGATGCAAACATTTCTTGCAACAGAGGCCGATTCGGCATTAAGGAGTCTCCCGAGGCCATTTACTGCTCCGCTCCTGCGATTCCTTCGCATGACTACTTTTCTAAACTCAATTCACAAGGCAGGGGCGGAGGGACTCGAACCCCCAACTTGCGGTTTTGGAAACCGCTGCTCTGCCAATTGAACTACGCCCCTTCACGCTGCTTGACTTCAGCATCAAACAGCCGCAGAAACCAACGACCACAAGTCAAGGAATCCTACGGCTTTCGACATACACACTACTGAGCGATTGAACACTTGGGCCAAGCCCAAACATGCAATCGCCAGTTCATTCAAGCAAAACGATGCTTCAGGCGAGCCAACCAGCACTGCCTACGCAAGGATCTTGGTCACAACACCCGATCCAACCGTCTTGCCACCTTCACGAATCGCGAACCGAACACCATCGTCCATCGCAATCGGCTTCTGCAGCTCAACTTCAACTTTGACGTTGTCGCCAGGCATGCACATTTCAGCGTCGACAAGCTTTGTCGACCCCGTTACGTCCGTTGTGCGGAAGTAGAACTGAGGTCGATAGCCGCTAAAGAACGGCGTGTGACGACCGCCCTCATCCTTGCTCAAGCAATAAATCTCTGCTTCAAACTTGGTGTGCGGAGTGATCGAACCTGGCTTAGCCAAAACCTGGCCACGCTCAATATCTTCACGCTTCATACCGCGGAGCAAACAACCGACGTTCTCACCAGCTTTTGCCTCTTTCATTTCCTTGCGGAACATCTCAACACCGGTGACGGTCGTTTTGGTCGGCATTTCTTTCAAGCCGATCAACTCAACTTCTTCACCCACCTTGATAATACCGCGCTCCACACGACCCGTCGCAACGGTTCCGCGACCTTCAATACTAAACACGTCTTCGATTGCCATCAAGAACGGCTTGTCTTCTTCACGTGTCGGCTGTGGAATGTAGGCGTCAACCGCCGCCAGCAACTCCGTAATGCACTTGCTAGACGCAGGGTCGGTTGGGTTATTGTAAGCCGCCAACGCGTTGCCCTTAACAATGGGCACATCGTCGCCAGGGAAACCATACTTAGTCAGCAATTCACGAATTTCGAGCTCAACCAACTCGAGCAATTCGGCGTCGTCAACCAAGTCAACCTTATTCAGGAACACCACGAGCGCAGGCACGTCCACTTGGCGTGCGAGCAGAACGTGCTCCTTGGTTTGCGGCATCGGACCGTCAGCAGCGCTCACCACCAAAATCGCTCCATCCATCTGAGCGGCACCGGTGATCATGTTCTTAATGAAGTCGGCGTGCCCCGGGCAGTCGATGTGAGCGTAGTGACGATTCGCTGTTTCGTACTCAACGTGCGAAACCGCGATCGTTACCGTCTTAGTGGCATCGCGAACAGTACCGCCCTTAGCGATTTCGGAGTAGGCTTTCGCCTTCGCCAAACCCTTAGCAGCCTGAACAGCCAGCAGCGCGCCGGTCGTGGTTGTTTTACCGTGGTCAATGTGACCGATGGTACCGACATTGCAGTGCGGTTTTTTACGCTCAAATACCTCTTTGGCCATTGTAAGTTACACCTAACAAACAAAAAACTTTGTGACTCCGTGAGCGAAGCCCACGCGGACCATGACAAAAACAACTTGCCTTACGGCTTTTTTGAGTTCTTGCGAACCCTTTTCAACTGCGAACCAACTCAGCAACTAACCCTGCGAGGCCCCTTGGCCCGCCAGCGCAAACTGGCAGCAAGAGCTGCTGATGGGACTTGAACCCATGACCTCTTCATTACCAATGAAGTGCTCTACCACTGAGCTACAGCAGCCTCACAAAAGCGGGTGAAGGGAATCGAACCCTCGTATTCAGCTTGGAAGGCTGCTGCTCTACCATTGAGCTACACCCGCCTATCAATCACCTGCAGCCACCGCCCTGTGGACGACGCTTCAAGCTTTCACTTCAGCGACTATCAGCCCGCCTCGTAAGCACACGTAAATAGCGCGTACCCCAAAAGACCAGGTCGACTTTCCCTATCAGTTTGCCACCGAGGCACCCGTTCGCCAATGGGAGGTACAGGATTCGAACCTGTGTAACCGAAGTAACGGATTTACAATCCGTCCCCTTTAACCACTCGGGCAACCTCCCGGACCTTTCCTTTTTCGTCTTATTCCTCCGCAAAAACGTCGACAGTTGCCTGTCGACGTCCCTACAGGAGCCAGCGGAGGGACTTGAACCCCCGACCGGCTGATTACAAATCAGCAGCTCTACCACTGAGCTACGCTGGCCGACGTTTCCGGGAAGCGCAATAGTGTATCGACCCACCGTCCTGCCGCAAGGTGAAATTGCACCTCTGCAGCTGGTTTTGGACCTAATTTAGCGCACTCATTCGCAACGTTCAGACACAAAGCTAGCCGCCGATGTTCAGCTACAACCCGAATCTGCTCCCACGCAAGCGTCCCCAAATCCAATAACGAGCGAGAGTGTACCGACACTCCCTATCGACGCTAGAGCAAAGAGCCCCGTTTCAGTCGGTTCGCACCGGAAGAAATGGGTTCAGTGTGCACAATCGTTCAAAAACACCCCCGGAACGCTCGCCTCGTCGCAGGGGCTTGTGTAATTCCCTGATTCATTCGTTCCAGTCAAAATCAAAAGCCTCACGGGTTTAGGTGAAAATTTCATGCCTGGTCGCATCCGGCAGATGCAACCCACGGGGTGGTCAATAACAACTCCAACGACCCCAATTCTTACTTCGCCGCGATCGGCAGATCGAAATCGCCTTGCATATCGCGCCAAACGCAATGAACGTGGTTGGCGGGGTTACCCGCAGCGTCCGCTTGCACGTTGATGAATTCGATGACAAACGTCGGCCCTTGCACGCGGTAGTAGTGCCCAACGCCCAAACGATCCGCACCAGACCAACCCAAGGTAATCTTGTCAAAACCAGCTTTTTCAATCAGATCCCAGCGGCCGTTTGAAACCATCGGGCGCATTTTCGCGGTATATGCGGTCATCAACGCTTTCAGCAATTCCTTCTGTTCTGGTTTCATTTTCGACGCGCTCAAACCCATCGCTTCGCCCGTCGGTGGCTGAGGCTCGCCCGCTCCGCGAATCTCCTGTGGTAAATCACCTGGCAACATGGCCTGCTTCTTTTGGTCCGCATCGAGGCCAGCCAAGAGATCAAATCCGGCTTGCTCTTCCTCACGCAAAACGCGCAGACCTTTTTCATAGCCTGGGAGATAATCGTCTTTCAGTTCAGCCGGGTTGGTCGCGAAAAACTGCGGCGTCGAGTCGACGATCTTGTTGCCTTGCAGGACAAAGTTAAGCGACAGGTGATGACCCTCTACACTCACGCCCCAATGCGATTCCGGTCCCACGTCACCGAACACCGTAAAGTAATACTTTTCTGGATTACGACGGACATGGCTCGTTGGACCTTCCAGCTTCCGAAGCACATTTTCCAAACCCATAATCTTCGTGGCTTTATCGTAACCCACGTTGCTGACCAAAGTTTTAAGCAACTTCATCGCCGCCTCCTTCTGTGCGGGCTCCATTTCCATCAAAGGCAATCCTTTGCGAGTCTCCATCGGAATGAAGTGCCACTTCACTCGCTGCTCGGAATCGTAAGCCACTTTGGCCTGAGCTTTCTGTTTGTCATTGAGCGTCTCGAGGAATTCTTGGGCTGTTTTCATCACAGGATTTCCAGGCTTTTGGCCGTCCTGCGCAGCCTGACGAGGCAACAGTATGGCGCCCACGGACAACAGAACCAAAGCGGTAATCAAAAAACGCATCACGAAAACTCCAAGGTAGGAAAGTGGGTTGGTCGATGGTGAACATCCCGGTCGAGCGTGTTATGGTACACCCGCTGCCGCCCCGCTGCAAATTTCGGAGTTTCGGTTAAAACAGTGGGGTCATTTTTAAGTTATCTAGAGCAGAACGATTGTCCCAATCGTAGGCAACGGGAGGGCGAGGTTCCTACCGAGCCTTTTACCGAGCCTTTTACCGAGCGGCTCAGCAGGAGCTTCGCCCTCCCCAACCCAAAATTTAAAGTTGGACGAAGGACTAGTTCTGGCGCCAACGCGATCGCTTCCTTCCATCTTGCGATGAAATCAACCGCATGACTGCGCAAATACTCGACGGCAAATTCGCTGCCGATCAACTCCGCTCCGAAATTGCCACCGAAGTCCAACAATGGTGCTCCGCTGGCAATCCTATTCCAACCCTGGCGGCCATCCTCGTCGGCGACGATCCTGCCAGTCAAGTTTATGTGCGCAACAAAGAAAAAGCCTGCGAGAAAGTCGGCATGCTCAGCCGCTTGATTCGTCGTCCACTCCACACGACCACCGCGGAACTGCTCACGCTGCTCAGCGAATTGAACACCGACCTGACCGTTAACGGCATTCTGGTGCAACTCCCCTTGCCAGCGCAAATCGACGCTCAAAAAGTGCTCGATGCGGTAAGCCCATTGAAAGACGTCGATGCCTTCGCGCCGGAAAACGTCGGATTACTGGTGCAAGGCCGTCCACGTTTTCTCCCCTGCACGCCCCATGGCGTCATGCAGATTTTGGCGCGCTATGGTCACTCGGTTGCTGGTAAACATGTCGTCGTCGTCGGTCGCAGCGACATTGTCGGAAAGCCGCTAGCAAACATGCTTCTGCAACGAGATATCGGACTTGGCCCAAAATTTGCCAATGCAACTGTTACCGTTTGCCACAGCCAAAGCACCGATCTTGCCGCCATCACAAGCGGTGCTGATATCCTAGTAGCTGCAGTCGGTCGTCCGCGACTGATAACCGCTAACATGGTGAAAGCGGGCGCCATCGTCATTGATGTGGGCATCAATCGCGAAGGTGATAAACTGGTTGGCGATGTCGATTTTGAATCTGTTTCGGAAGTAGCCATGGCCATCACTCCCGTCCCCGGCGGAATCGGACCACTGACGATTGCCATGCTTCTTCGCAATACGCTGACTGCGGCCAAGTTGCAATCTTTGCAAAATCAACGGTACGTTTTTAAGAACAGCTGATTTTCTTCGGACTCGCCTAGCCGATAATGGAGTCTGGTGTGCGCGGGGGCTGGCCACGCTGTGAAGCATTTTCGTCAGCGAATTCGTGCGTTTTTAGACTACACAGACTTCATGGTCGCATCCGGCAGATGCGACCCACCGTGGGT